>SLHB01000126.1 GCA_007136375.1 Candidatus Hydrogenedentota bacterium | reverse complement strand
TCGAACATTCAGCGGATCATGCGGCGCGAAGAAAACCGCCTCTGGTAGCGCTAGCCGAGGCTATCGCCACTGCCCCACGTCCACGGTCCGATCCAGCGTCCGCTCGATCCGGCGGTTCCTGGGACCGTCCAGCTCCAAGGCGCGCTGATACGCTTCGAGCGCTTCGTTGTACGCGCCGGTCTCCCGGGCGCGCCACCAAGCCAAGTTGAACCAGCCTGGCATGAAGTTGGGATGCTCCTCCACCAGGGACTCGGTCATCGCGATGGCTTCTTCGTGCTCGCCTTTGCGGGCCAGCGTCACGGCGAGCCCGTTCGCGGCGCCGAGGTGGCCAGGGTCTCCGGCGAGGGCGCCTTCGAAGTAGGCCCGGGCCGTATCGTACCGGCGCCGGAGCAAGTGGCTCACGCCCATCCAGTACGCGCCGTCCGGCGTAACCTCCAACTCCAAGGCCGTCAACAGCGCCTCCGTGGAATGCGTGACAGCCTCGTCGAAGGCGTCGCGCAAGGGGGCGCCGCTGTCCATGAGCCAAGCGTCCAGGGCGTCGTCTTCCGCGGCGAAGCGGATGTTGTGCACGTCCAAGTTCGGAGGATACGTGAAGGTGGGATCCCGAAGCTCCATGTTCGCATAAACGGGCTCGGAGCGGGTGTAGATGGTCTGATCAAAGAGGCGGCGGCCGGAAGGCAACGCGTACATGGTGGATTCGAGCTTGGTCACCAAGGTCGCCTCGGGGCCGTAAAGGCCGTACGTGAGCCGGTTGTCGAGGACGAGTTCATGTCCGTCCCGGGCGAGGGCTTGGAAGCGGGCCTCCTGTGCTTGCCGGCGGCTTTGGTAACCCGCCGTGCTGCCCATGGGAGGGACGCGGTGGCTGTTGGGCGGCATGTGGGCGCCGAGGCTGGCGGAGACGGCGTTTTCAAACTCGGCCCCGAAGTCATATTCGGGCAGCGTCTCGCGGATGCGGCGCTGAAACCGGTCGTTCACCACGGCGTCCACCGTCGCGCCCACGACGGCCACGGAGCTGTGTACGATCTGGACGCTGCGGCGGACTGGCGACACGGCCACGTACAACTCGTCGTGAGCGGTCCGAACCGAGTACGCCTGTTGGCTCGTCTCCTGAAGCGCTTCGGGCTCGTGGGGCGTGGTCGCGCAGCCCATGGCCACCGCGACGGCGATCAACAGCATGACGCCAAACCGGATGTATGAAGGCGTTCCTAGTGGCACGTGCATATCCTCCTCGCTAGCAACAGACGGCGTCTCAACTGAGCTTGTTCGCCGTTCCGGTCATTCATAGCCCGCTTCGCCGAGCCGCTCGATCATGCGGGCGATTTCGTGGCGGCGCGCTTCCAATACCGCCGGGTCACGGGAAAAACGGAGCAAGTCCGGCATGAGTTCCTGGAGATTCCGGGCCGCTTCCGCCTCTTCCAACAGGGTCGCGCTGCCGCCCGCCTCGCGCAGGGCGCGAATGCGTCGGCTCAATATCGTGAGATAGTCGTAGTCCTCGATACCGTCCCGGACGATTTCCCACCGGATGGAGGGCAGCGGACCGTCCGGGCTCGGGTATAGGAGCAGGCCATCGCCGTTTACCGGCGTGATGTCCAACTGGTTTGTCCACGGATTGACCCCCTGGGGCGCGTGATGGACATGCCAGTAGTGCATCCCCTCCATGCCGAGGGCCCACGCTTGCCAGAACAGGATGCGGTGCTCCATCCCTTGAAAGTCCGTGAGGAGGTTGCCGTAGGGCCGGGGCGGCGCGTGATGCACGTACCACCATACGCGGCCGCCTTCCGATGTCCGTTCGAGGATGGGCCGGTTGTTCGGCGTATCGAGCATCTGGAGGTGAACGCTCCATATGTCCAGCGCCTCGGGCAGGAAGGCCTGGAGCCCCTGGGTGGTGACCATGGGCGGGATGTCGGGCGCGTGCTCTTGCCAGGTCCGGACGTCGTCAAAGATTCTGGACCAAGCGGGTTGAGGCGGCTCGTTGGCGATCTGGGAAAAGGCCAGGTCTTCCAAGCCGTGCTCGCGGACGAAGGCGTTCGCCATCTCCAGTTGGCCGGGGACATCCAGCAGCGAGCGGGGCACGTAGACGGAGGTCGCGCCTTGCTCCAGGATCTCCGCCATCCGGGGACGGAAGGCTTCCAAGCTCGCCGCGTAGTCCGCGCTTTCCGGCGGAAGGGCGGCGCGGCCCCGAAGCGTCACCCGGGCCTCTTGCGCGAGACGGTCGAACTGCGCCATGAGCGCGTCCCGCGAGCCCTGGTAACCGAAGGCCTGGGCCTGCGCGTGGGCAAGGTCGCCGTCGAAGCCGAAGTCCGTCACGAGGGCCGGACGCTGGGGCAGGGTGAAGTCGTAGACTTCCAGCTCTATCCATAGCTCGATGGGACTGTCCTCGATCCCCACGGCTTCCACCATACCCACATAGGTTCCGGCCGGCGCGTCTGGGGGCGTGTGAACCGTGAACCAGACGGGAACGGCGCGGCCGCCAGGGGCGGACACCGGCTGAAAGGGGCGCAACGCGTCGGGCCAGAGGCCGGTTGGGCCTTCGAAGTGGGACGCGATGCGCACGGGATGGTAGCTCGGCAAGGCCTTGCGGACCTGCGCGCTGGGAATCCGGACATCCTCTTCCCGGTGCAGGAGATCTTGGACCCGGATGTCCACATTGTCCAAGCGCTCTCCGGCGGGCGCCCGGAGGACAAGCTGGAAGGACTCGCGGCCGTTTCGCGCGCTCCGGAGGCGGACCGTGTTCTCGCGCCCCGTGGGCTCGATGCGATCGGTGGGAAAGATCTTGTTCAGCGGGGATTCGAACCACAACGCCGCGCTGCCTCCCCCGGCAAGGGGCCGCTGAAGCGTGCGCGCGCCACGGTCGAGGGCGTGGGGGGCGTCCGTCCACGCTTCCAACGGGCTGGGAGACGCGCCCCCAACGGTAAACTGAGTGTCGATGCCCCCGTGAGGCGAGCGCGTGTCTTGGCCCAGGGGGAACGCGGCGCCGTCCACGGCGAGTTGCGCCAGGAACTCGTAGCTCCCGGCGCCAGGCGCTTCCCAATCGTAGGCGACGCGGGACAGCTCGCCGGGCGCCATCCCCGTTCCAAAGCGCATGGCGGGCAACGGCCAGGATTCGCCGTTCGCGCCGAGCACGGTGGCCTGGATGATGGCCGGCGGAATGGCTTTCACGGCGGCCACGAGCACTTCCAGCCGCCCGTTGTCGTAGGTGATTTGCGCGGCAAGCTCATCCGTCGCGAAGTCGACCCGGGACAGGCCTCGCGCGTGGTTGAGCCGGTACACCGTAT
>SLHB01000475.1 GCA_007136375.1 Candidatus Hydrogenedentota bacterium | reverse complement strand
TTCGACTTTCCCGTAAGCTTCACCATGCTTAGCTGCCGGGCGCTCATCGCCATCGCCAGCATCCTCTTCGACCAAGGCGACACGGCCAGCGCCGAAGCGGCGGAGGCATGTTATGATGAAGCGCTGGAATGGATGATGGCGTCGGGATACCCGCCTTATCGGATAGGCGTCCAAGGCATGGCGGCGTGCCTCCAGCGCGAGGACGGCGCCTTCGCCGCGCTTACGGGGGGCGTGAAGGCCCTGCTGGACCCGGAGGATATCCTCGCCGGCGGCCGCTACATCGCCCGCCGGCGGGAGGACTGATTCGATCCGCTGGAATGCCGCGCGCCGCCGCGCGTGTTGTTCCAGTACGGTTTCATGTGCGCTTTAAGTGATGTCGCGTCTAACCCCAATGGAGAACTCGAACGATGCACGAATTACGCAAAATCGCGGTATGCGCCATGGCCATCGCGGCCTTGACCCTGGGCGCCGCCGCCGCGGAGGAGCCGGTCGAACTTGAGACCGGCGACGAAGCGCCGGACTTCGCGCTGCCGCAGCACGAAGACTTGGTGGAGGCCGCGGAGCAATCCGGCGAAGAACTGCCCGCGAAGCTTTCGGACTTGCGGGGCGAGAAGAATGTTTTGCTCGCCTTCTACCCCCGGGCCTTCACGTCCGGATGCACCGCCCAGCTCTGCGGTTACCGCGACGATTTCTCCCGGTTCCTGGACGCGGACACGGAAGTCGTGGCCATCAGCACGGACACCCAGGAGGAGAGCAACGCCTTCCGCAAGGAATACGAGATGCCGTTCTACGTCCTGGGCGACGAAGAGCGGGCCGCCGTGGAGGCCTACGGCGTGCCGCTGATCGAGCGGGACGAAAACGCCTTCGCCGCGCGGGCCGTGTATTTGATTGACAAGGAAGGCCGCATCCGGTATATCGACTTGGAATACAGCATCACGGAAGACCTGGAGCCCCTGTACAAGGCCATGGAAGAGTTGGCCGAGGAACAGCGGGCGGAAATGGAGACGGCCGAAGCCTCCGAGTGAACGTTCAGCAAGCATCTCATAACGCATGCGGCGCATCCCCCGTCCCCGCGGAGACGATTCCCGCGGGCGGCGGGGCGCTCCATGCCGCCACGCTTTCCATCACGGAAATCTACAAGAGCATCCAGGGAGAATCCACCTGGGCCGGGCTTCCGTGCATCTTTGTGCGGCTGACGGGCTGTCACCTGCGTTGCGTGTGGTGCGACACGGAATACGCCTTTCACGGCGGGACGAAGTGGTCCATCGCCGAAATCCTGGCACGATGCCGGGAGTTGGGCGGCGGCCTTGTCGAAATCACCGGCGGCGAACCGCTCCTCCAGAAGCAATGCACCCTCTTGGCGCGGGCGCTGTTGGACGAAGGCTGCACCGTCCTGTGCGAGACAAGCGGCGCGCTGCCCATCGGCGCCTTGCCCGCGGACGTGATCAAGATTATGGACCTGAAGTGTCCGGATAGCGGCGAGTGCGACAAGAATGACTGGTCCAACATCGAGGCCCTGTCGTCCAGGGACGAGGTGAAGTTCGTTATCGCTTCCCGCAAGGATTATGAGTGGAGCCGGGAGGTCACTGCGGAGCACGGCCTGTCCAAACGCTGCAACGCGGTGCTGTTCTCCGCCGCGGCGCCCCATCTGGAGCCCCGGCGGCTTGTGGAGTGGATGTTGGCCGACGGGGTGGACGCGCGGTTCCAAATGCAGTTGCACAAGGCCGTATGGCCGGACAGAAACGAGGGCGTATAAGCGTGAAGGCCGTTCTTGCAAAACGGTTTCAATTCGAGGCCGCCCACGCCAATCCCGAGGGCGGCGAGCGCGCCGCCGGCATGCACGGCCACAGCTACATCGTGGACCTGTTGGCGTCGGGCGCGGTCAACCCGGATTTCGGATGGGTCGTGGACTACGCGGACATGGCCCAGTATTTCAGCGCGGTCTATGGTCAGTTGGACCACAAGTGCCTGAACAACCTGCCGGACTTGGACACGCCGTCCCTCCCGAATCTGGAAGCGTGGATACGGGGCCGCATCCCGGACCAGTTTCAATGGTTCGAAGACGTCCATGTGTCCATCGTAGGCCCATGCCGCTTCGAAGTCACCGACGCGCCGGCGCAGGAAGCCCTGGGCCTACCGCGGAGGCTCCGGTTCTGGATCGAGGCGGCCCACGCGCTGCCCAACGCGCCCACGGGCCACAAGTGCGGAGAGCTGCACGGCCACAGCTTCGCCATTGACGCCGCCTGTAGCGACTTGGACGCGTTGCGCAAGCCCTTGGAGAAACTCTACAACGAACTGGACCACCGGAACCTCAACGACATCGCGGGCCTGGACAATCCTACGTCCGAACACCTAAGCAAGTGGGCCTGGGACTTCCTCCACGACGAAGGCGCGCCGTCGTTGGAGGCCGTAGTGGTCCAGGAAACCTGTACGGCGAGGTGCATCTACCGTGGCGAGTGACCAATCGCCGGCGCGCGGCGAGTTCCAAGCCCTCGACAAGACCCTGCCCTTCAAGGGGCCCGAGGCCATTGACGCCGCCTGCCTCGAATGTTTCGCCTACGAATATGCGGACAAACCCGTGGGCGATCCCATGGAAATCGTGACGGACACGGATGAATTCACGTCCGTCTGTCCCTATTCCGGCCTGCCCGACTTCGCGCACGTGAAGATCGCTTACAAACCCCTCCGCCACTGCATCGAGCTACGCTCCTTGAAGTACTACCTCCTCTCCTACCGGGACGTGGGCATCTGGTACGAGCATCTGGTGAACCGCATGCTCGACGATCTCGTCCGAACCTGCGATCCCCTGTCCATGACCATCACCATCACCTGCAATCCCCGGGGCGGCCTGCGCAGCGTCGTCACCGCCTCCTACGCCCGCCCCGCCGATTAGCCGAGATCGCCCACAAAGACGGGCGCCCCAACAGCCTTGGCCATTGGAGCGCCCGTGTAAAGCGATAACGAGAGACAGGCTCAACTGCGCTCCCGTTGGAACGGGTGATCACCCGACGCCGCCGAAGCGGAGCCAGTACCGCATGATCAGCGGATTCGGATCGTCCTGGTGCACCTGGGCCGCATAGGAGTTCTCATGGAGGCTGTCCACAAGCAGCGGCGACTCGGAGTCGAGCCGGACAAAGCGGACGTGACCATCCATGTAGAGGATGTTGCTGCCGCCCGGTATGTGGTTGAACAGAAGGGAGTCGCTGCCGTAGTGGCCGGCCCCGGTGGCGTGGCCAAGGGAGTCCATCATGACGACCATGTCGCTCTGCGCCGCGGCGCCCGCGCCCGGATTGTTGATGTCCGTGATGAAGAAGCGCTCGATGCCTTCCCGCAGACGGCTGCCGGGGGTCGTCCCAAGGACGCTGGAGCCATCGTCATCAAGTTGGCTGCCCGCGCCAGACACATACTCGGCGGGAAGATCGCCCTGGGCGTAAAGGGCGCCCCAAGGCGTCTCATAGTAGCCCAAGGGGCGCCAGCCGTCCACGCAGGTCGGATCGACATGGGTCAGATCCGCCGCTAGGGGATGAAAGACGCCGCCGCCTTCCGTCTGGCTCCAGATGGACGCGCCGACCTGCACCATCTCGCTCGCGCTCCGCACGGCGTAGGGGAAATAGTAATACGAGACTGATTGCGAGAGCAGGTGGTTCAAACACCAGTTCCGCTCTTGCTCCGTCCCGCCCGTGCTCTCGGCGATGCGCCGGATCTGCGCTGAGAAGTCATCCTCTATCTCATAGGGGATGTCGTGAGAACTGCCCGCGTCGCTGGGGCAGCGGGCGATGGCCGGATCATTCCAGTAATCGGGGTAGAGCGCTTGGGCGTTGTAGCTCTGGTGAAACGCTTCGAAGTGCTCCGCCCGAAGGAGTTGGCCCGGCGGGAAGTATTCGCCCCGCGTCTCGTTGGCGTACATCTTGAAGATGGTTCCGAACTGCCGCAGGTTGTTCGCGCAACTCGCGCGGCGCGCCGCTTCCCGGGCCCGCGCGAGGGCGGGCAACAGAATGGCCGCCAGGATCCCAATGATGGCGATCACAACGAGCAGTTCGATGAGCGTAAAACCACTCTTTCTCGTTCTCGCGTGTGACATTGGACGTTCGTCCTCCTTGGTTAGAATCCCTCGTGACTCCCGTGGTGCTTGATGGGCGCACTTTCGTTTTTGCCGCATTCACCTCCTCGTCGAGAATCGCTTGCGCCCGGTGGCGCGGGCTTTTGGTTGAGTCGCCATTCTATGCCACCTATAAACCGTATTACAAACTAATGCTGCTAATATATAGTTATTGTTTTGATAAAGCGGTGTTGATATGAAATATAATCGGACAAGCCGAATTCCGTGCAAAACGAGCACAAAACTCTCATATTTGATTAATGATCGGAGTTTAAAAACAAGGAAATCGCGGGACGGCCGAGGGCGCCGCGATTGTTGTGAGGGCCGGTTGGAGCGCGCGGGGGGGCTGTTAGTCCCGTAGGCCGCGGGCGTAAGGGAGGGGGTCTTCCAGGCCGGCTTCCGCGAAGGCGCGGAGCCGTTCAACGCAGGTGGGGCATTCCCCGCAGGCGGTTTCGCCGCCCCGGTAGCAGGTCCAGGTGTGGCCAAAATCCACGCCCAACCCACGGCCGAATTGGATCGTCTCCACCTTCGGCATGCGGATGAGCGGCGCGTGGACGGACACGGGCTCCTTACGGTTCAAGGCGAGGACGTGGTTGACCCGTTCTAGGAAGGCGGGCGTGCAGTCCCAATAGCCATAGCTGTCGAGGGCCTGGGCGCCGTAGTACACATCGCTTACGCCGTGGGCCTCGGCGTAAGCGGAGGCCAGGGCGAGCAGGATCAGGTTGCGGTTGGGGACATAGGTGGGAGGCTGGGCCCGGTCCTCCTCCTCCAGGGCATGAAGAGCGGGCACGCCGGGACCGCCGTCGACGAGGGCCGAGCCGCTCTTGAGCATGCCGCCGAGGAAGCGCATGTCGATGGTCTCGTGGGCTTCCACGCCGGCTTGGGCCGCCTGCCACGCCGCGCATTCCAGCTCGCGGGCGTGCCGTTGGCCGTAGTTGAAGCTCACGGCATGCACCGGCCCGGCTTGCAAGTTGCGGATGACATGGAACAACAACACGGTGCTGTCCACTCCCCCGCTCAACAGCACCACCGCTGGCATGCCCTTGTCCGTCGTGGCCATTGCGCTCCCATCCCGCCGCCGAGTCTCTATCTGGGCTCTACCATATCGTTCCGGAGCGCCTGTTGACAAGCGGAGACCATGTCACGCCCCTTGGCTGAGGAGGCGGCCGCACTGTCATGGGGCGCGGGGCGTGGACCCTTCTGGCCGGGGACGCCCGGAGCAATTCTGTACTGAACACCTGTGCGCAATGCGCGGCCGTGCGGACACTTTTAGCCGCCTCTGGCGCTAGTCCCGATCCCAGATCCCGCCGTCTGGCAAGGGTCCCCGCGATTTTCAGCGAAAAACGCTCCGTCTGGCACGCTTTGTGCTCTTAGTCACCCTGTGAATGGTTTCACAGACAATTGAATGGCGCCGCCCCTGCCCACGAGCAAGCAGGGTCAAGATGGGGGTCCCTATGTCCTTAATTGACCTGATCATTGGCCAAGCACAACAAGAGCCGCAACGCATCATCCTTCCCGAATCCGAAGAAGAGCGCACCCTCCGGGCGGCGGTCGAGATCGAGCAACAAGGCATCGCCCGGGTCACGCTCGTGGGCAAGCGGGAGCGCATCCGCGCGCGCCTGCGGGAACTGGGCATCCGCTACCATTTCAGCATCGTGGATCCCGGCAAAGCCGAGTGGACGCCCTCCTTCGTCCGCGCCTATCACGAGATGCGCAAGCACAAGGGCATGACGCGGGAGAAGGCGGAAGAGGTCATGCGCGACCCCATCGCCCATGGCGTCATGATGCTGCACCGGGGCATGGGCGACGGCCTGGTGGCGGGCGCGTGCAACGCCACCGGCGCGACATTGAAGCCGGCGCTTCAAATCCTCAAGACGGCTCCGGGTGCTTCCCTCGTCTCCAGCTTCTTCTTCATGGACTGGTTCGAGCGGACCTACATCTTTTCCGATTGCGCCCTGGTGGAAGATCCGAACGCGGAGCAACTGGCGGAAATCGCCCTCTCCTCCGCCCAGTCGGCCCTGGCCTTCGGCATCGAGCCCCGGGTCGCCATGCTCTCGTATTCAACGAAAGGCTCCGCCCATAGCGCCTTGACGGAAAAGGTGGTCCGCGCGACGGAACTGGCCCAAGAACAGATCGCGGACCGCTTCGACGGCGCCTCCGATGTGCTCATCGACGGCGAACTACAAGTGGACGCGGCCCTGGTCGAGCGCATCGGACAACGCAAGGCCCCGGACAGCAGCGTGGCGGGGCAGGCCAACATCCTCGTCTTTCCAGACCTGAACAGCGGCAACATCGGCTACAAGCTTGCGGAGCGCCTCGGCGGCGCGAAGGCCTACGGCCCGATTCTGCAAGGGTTGCGCATGCCCGTGAACGACCTGTCGCGGGGATGCAGCGTCGAGGACATCATCGGCGTGGCGGCCATCACCGCCGTTCAAAGCCAGATGCGCAAGAGCGGCGCGCGGCCGGACGTCATCGCGGCTCACTGACGGCGGCTTCGGCGGCGCGAAGGTGGCGGCGGCGTGATCGCGGGCCTGCTTTTCACAGCTTCGATTGGGATCCAGAACACACTGGGACAACGGTTATGAGCACCTCCAAGAACGGCCGCGGCGCCCTCGCCAAAGGCAAGGGCAACGGCGACCCGCCCTGCGCGGGAAGCGCCACCTGCGTGTGGCCGGAGCTGGCGCGGCGAAAGACCGGCGAATGGCCCCAGGCGGGTGAATCCGAGATGAAGGTTCTCGTGCTCAACAGCGGGTCGTCGTCGATCAAGTTCAAGGTCTTCGACGCCGACGGAGGCCAGGAGATCCGCGCCAACGGCGTCGCGGAGCGCATCGGCCTTTCCGGCGCCACGGTGCGCTACTGCTTCCGGCTGCGGGACGGCGCTCGCTACACGAGCTGTTTCATGCGCACGCCGGCGAAGATGGACGTGCCGAACCATACGGCGGCCATCGAGCTAATCTGCAAACTCATGATGGATCCCGAGGCGGGCATCATCAACAGCGTGGACGAGATCGTAGGCATCGGACACCGCGTGGTCCATGGGGGTGAGCGGTTTGTCGATTCGGTGCTCATCGACGGCTCCGTGAAGGCGGGCATCGAGGATTGCGCGCGCCTGGCGCCGCTCCACAATCCGCCGGCGCTGCGGGGCATCGAGGCGGCGGAGGAAAACTTCCCGAACACACCGCAGGTCGCCGTTTTCGATACGGCGTTCCACCACACCATGCCGCAATGGGCGTATTTATACGGCATTCCGAAGCGCCTCTACGAGGACTACGGCATCCGCAAGTACGGCTTTCATGGCACTTCGCACAAGTACGTGTCCGAGAAGGGCGCGGAGATGCTGGGACGGCCCGCGGCGGAAACCAAGATCATCACATGCCACCTGGGCAACGGGAGCAGCATCACCGCCGTCAAAGGCGGCAAGAGCGTCGACACCAGCATGGGCCTTACGCCCTTGGGCGGTGTCATGATGGGAACCCGGTCCGGCGACTTGGATCCCTACATCCCCCTGTTCATGATTAAGGAGTTGGGGATGACCGTGGACGAGGTGGAGCGGACGCTGAACCGGGAAAGCGGCATGGAGGGCATCTGCCGTCACGCCGATGTCCGCGACGTGGAGGAGCTCGTCACGCAAGGCGACCTGGATTCAGAGCTCGCCCTCAACATGTTCGCCTACCGCATCGCCCGCTACATTGGCGGATACGCCATGGTCATGGGCGGCGTGGACGCCATCGTGTTCACCGGCGGCATTGGCGAAAAGGACCCGCTCATGCGGCAGCGGATCCTGAAAAGCGCGGGCTATCTCGGCGTGAAACTCGACCCGGAGAAGAACGAGCGGAACGCCTCCGACGTCAGCGCGCCGGACGCCCAGGTCAAGGCCCTGGTGATTCCCACGAACGAGGAATTGGTCATCGCCCGGGAGACCCTGAAGATCGTGCACAACCGAGCCCGGCGCGCCGCCGCCCGGTAGCCGGCCGTATTGCTCCAACTGAACGCCTGTGACGGGCGGCTCTTCGTACAGAGGAGCCGCCCCTTTTTGTGCCGCCCGGCGCGGACCGGCGTTGTGGCCATTCCCCATGGCCATCGCCGGTGTGCTATGCTCCCGCCGCCGGCGCGCGGGAAGCCGGCGCGAACCATCCGAACCGAAGGCATGGCAGGGGCGGCGCGCTCCCCTGCTTGGAGGGCAGTGACGGACCCATGGGCATCCCACGGCGCGGCGATCCGCTGGCGTTGTTTCACGAATGGTACGCGGAAGCGCAACAGCTCGACATCGAGGAACCCACGGCCGTCACGCTGGCCACGGCGGACGCGCGGGGCCGTCCGTCGGCGCGCATGGTTCTGTTGAAGGGAGCGGACGAGAACGGCTTCGTCTTCTACACGAACCTGGCCAGCCGCAAGGGCCGGGAGCTTCAGGAGAACCCGTACGCGGCCCTCTGTTTCTATTGGATGTCCCTGGGCAAACAGGTGCGGGTGGAGGGCCCCGCCGCGCAAGTCACGGACGAGGAGGCCGACGATTACTTCGCCACCCGGGGCCGGCAAAGCCAGATCGGCGCATGGGCGTCCAAGCAGTCGCAGCCGCTGGACACCCGCTTCGCCCTGGAGAAACGGGTCGCCAAGTATGCGCTGAAGTTCGGCGCGGGCGCGCCGCCACGGCCGCCTTTCTGGTCCGGCTTCCGCATCCGGCCCGAATCCATCGAGTTCTGGCAAGCCATGCCCTTCCGCCTCCATGACCGCCTGCGCTACGCCCGCGGCGCGGACGGCGAGTGGACCACGGAGAACCTCTTCCCGTAACGACGCGGGGTTTCGACCCCGGCGCCAAACCTGTGCGATAATGGCGTCATGGATTCTGGAAATCGCGACACCCCCGGAGACGGCCGCCGCCCCCGGGGCGAGGACCCATCGGACTGGGACGCGCCCCTGGACGAGTACGGCGGCGACGCATGGACGCCGGAGGATGAAGAGGCGCTCCTCGGGGACGAGGACGCCGAAGAGGTGGACGAACCGGCCATCCTCACCTGCCCCATGTGCGGCCACCCCAATATGGAGTTCCGCAACCATTGCGGGCAGTGCCGCCAGCCCCTCGGGCAGAGCAATGTCCTCCCCTGGACGCGGGCGGTGGACTTCACCGCGACGGACAACCCGCACGGCAGCGCCCACACCCAGACGCCCCCCCGCGTGCTAAGCCTTTTCGTGGTCATGCTCCTTATGTTCGCCCTCCCCATCATCGCCGTCATCGGCGAAGTGAGCCAGGGCATGCTGCTCATTTTCGTCGTCGCCATCCTTGGGACGATGTATTGGCTCGGCGAACGCAAAATGGCGCGGGAGCGCGCCCGCCAGAGCGAGGAAGAGGATCGGTTCCGGCCGGAGGGCGAAGAAGAGGAGGAAGCGGCGGAAGACGAAGCCGCGGAGGAAAAGTGGGCGGATAAGCAATGCGGTGAGTGCGGCATGGGCCTTCGGGATATCGACGATTTGTGCCCGAATTGCGGGCGCGTGACCGCCTTCGACTGAGGCGGGGCGCGCGAAACCGGTTGCCCGTTCCGGCGGCGCTTCGCTACAATGACGACCGGACGGTTCGCGTCCGGGACGCCGGCTTGGACAAACGCCACCGGCGGCGGCGCGGGGCCAATCGGGGATTTCAACGCCAAGAGGAAGCATGACACACAACATTGCCGCCCGCCATTGGACTTGGATGATCATCGGGGCCGCGGTCCTCGCCATGGGCCTGCAACCCGCGACGGCCCAGGCTTCGGAAACCCAGAGCCTCGTTCTGTTCGACGCCTTCGACGCGGAGGAGCCCGCGGGCCTCTTCGAACGGCTTCTCGCCCACCAGCATCTGAGCCTCGCCGAAGGCGAAGGCGTCGACGGAGGCAACGCCCTCCTGGCTTCTTACGTGGGCTATGACAGGGGAAGCGAGCGGATCGTCCAGCGCCACGATCTAGACCGGGAGATGCCCGAGGCCACGCTGAGCTATGACGTGAAGTTCGCCGAGGACTTCCAGTTCGTGCGCGGCGGCAAGCTCCACGGACTCGGGCCCGCGAGCCCGGTCACGGGCGGCCATGACCGCGAGCCCCACCGCTGGAGCGCGCGGGTGAATTTCAGCGGCGACGAAAGCGTCCGAACCTACGTCTACGATCAAGACCCGGACGCGGTGTACGGCGTGGGCGCGGGCCCAGGGAACGGGTTCACCTTCACCCGGGATCAATACCACGCCATTTCCATGCACATGAAGCTCAACGACCCGGAGGAATCCGACGGGTTCGTCCATATTTACGTGGATGGAGATCTCGTCGTGCAACATGACGGCCTCCGCATCCGCGGCGCGGGCGGCGACGAGACGCTGATTCAGACCCTGCTGTTCTCCACTTTCCACGGCGGCAGCAGCCCCCAGTGGGCGCCCACGGATGAGGATGGCGATTACACGACGGTCCACGCATACTTCGCCAATTTCGCCGTGCACGAGGGGCAATCCGTCCGGGAGGCGCCGCTAAGCCCGGAAGAGGCCCAGGCGAAGGCGGACGCAGCCGAATAGGCTTCCTGGACGCACGGCCCGGAGACACGGGCAGAAGGGATACAGCACGACCATTATGCGGCCCAGCCATGGCGAAATGCGCGACATATACCAACGAACCCAGGTGGTGCGCACCCCCACGTACGGCATCGTGAGCGGATACCACACGTTGCCCTACGTCTGTTTGGGCGAGTCCTTTAGCGAGGGACATCTCACCACGCAAGTGCGTGGAACGATTCATGTGTCGCCTCAGTTCCTCCTGCGGCCCTCCCACTATGAGCCCACCTACGGCGAAATCTTCGGCGAGGACCACGTGGAGGGCGTCCTGATGGGCCGGGTGTTCGGCTTCATGGGGTTCCGGAACCGGCCTGTGGAGTGCAAGTCCGAACACCTGGAGGTGACCCATCTGGAGACGAACGTCGAGCAGACACTGGACCGGGTCGTGGACGAATTGGAACGATACGAAGACATCACCACGGGCGTCATCCTCACGCCGGACAGCCGGTACTTCCCGGTGTCCGTGGAACGCTTTATCGCGGCGGTGCTGGATGACGAATTTCGGGTTTAACGGAGGCAGTCACGCTACAATGAAAAGCGCATACGAACTGGCGATGGAACGTCTGGAAAAAGAGAGCGGACCCGCGAAGAAGCTCTCGGACGAGCAGCGGGACCGCATCGCGGAGATCGACAAGAAGTACGAGGCGGAGATGGCGGAGACACGCCTGAACTTCGAAACCAGGCTTTCGCAGGCGGCGTCCCACGAGGAACGCCAAGAGGTCCAGCAGAGGATGGTGGAAGCGATGAATGGCCTGGAGGCGGAGCGGGACCAGGAAAAGGACGCCGTCTGGGCGGACGCTCCGGAGAGCTAGCCGGTTAGAGGAGGCCGGGGCCTCCAGCCGCATGGGGAAACGTGAAGCCTATGGAGTCCTCGCGCAAGGCGCCGGACACGCGTCCGCCCGCCCCCGCCCCACCGTCGCGTCCGCGGAGTACCGCGCGGCGCTGGCGGGGATTCATCATTTTCTTCGCGGCGTTGGCGATCTTGGCCGTCGCCGACGCCTTTGTCACCGAAGCGCCGGGTCCCGGTTACCTGCCCGCGGAAGTGGAATGGGCCGTCGTGTCCGCCGACTTTCCCGGCTTTTGGCGGGGCGTGGAGCAAACGCCTTTCCACCGGGAGGTCAAGGCCGAGCGCCCCTATCCCCTGCATGAATTCGAGCTAGCCGCGTACCACGCTGCGGGGATCCGGCCCACCTCCGTCCGATGGCGGGTCTGGCTTGGCGAGGCCCTGGTGATGGCGGAAGCGGAGGGCGCCACGGGCCTATCCGCGCACCCGGGCGTGCTGCTCCGGGCGGCGTCTTTTGTGCACCGGATGTTGCCCACGACGCGGATCGAGGACAGCGTCGCCGAATACGGCCCCTACCACTACGCGTGGCGGGACGGCTTTCTCGTGGCCTCGCGCTCGCGAGCCTACGTGCGGGCCGCGTTGGACGCTCCAGAACCGTCCTTCGCCCACACGCCCCAACCGGGGCAGCTACAGGTGTACGTTGGCCATCCGGAACCTTCGGCCTACGTGGCGCTCGCCGCGGACGCGGGATTGCCCGCCGAGGGCTGGCTGACGGCGGACGTGGAGCCCCGGGGCGAATCCCTGGAAGACCTGCTGGCCCTGCCTACGCCGCCCATCATGACATTGCGCGCGAGTCACTGGGACAATCTTGCCGCCCTTCACGGCGCGGCCGACGCCATCGCCGGAGAATGGCCCCCGTGGCGCTTCGCGTCCCACACGGTCCGCGGACTCTGGGACCGGTGGGCCCTAGGCCCGTTGCCGGAGGATTGGGCCGGACAAACGGGCCAAGCCAGCCTGGCCCTGGCGGACGTGGAAACGGGCGAATTCCTTCCCGTGCCCGTCCTTGCCGGGGCGTTCCAAGGC
>SLHB01000085.1 GCA_007136375.1 Candidatus Hydrogenedentota bacterium | reverse complement strand
GAGCTCCGCGAAGCCGCGTTCGCCCGGGTGAGCCTGGTGATGGACACGCATGAGGACGCCCTTCTCGTTCCCAAGGACGCCATTCTCGAAGAAACGGCGCGGCGCTACGTCTACGTGGTCCGGCCGGCTCAATGGGAGGAAGACGCGGAGGCCGCCGTTTTCTCCGGCGCGGAGCCCGAAATCGATGGCCCCATGGAAGCCCATAGGATCGAAGTCGAAACAGGCCTCGAGGACAGCTATTTCACGGAGATTGTCTCGGGAATCGACGACAACGCCTTGGTCGTCGTCATGGGCCAGCACAATCTCCGCCACGGCGCCACGGTCCGGATTACCGACGCGGAAGAAGCCCTCCGGGCCCAGCTCAACCTGACGCCCGAGGAGGCCTTGGAACGGGCCCGGGAACGGCGGGCCGACGGCGGCAGCCGCTAGGACTAGGGTCCCGCCTGTCCGCGAAGCCACGAGGCTAATGCATCGCTCAACCTTCGCGCGGCTTGTGGGCGCGCGCTAACTGGAAAGACACGCCGCTTCTTATGGAATCCCAGAACCAAGCCACACCCTCTCCCCCAACAGGGGCGTCCGCGCCCGGCGGCGAAAAGACCTACCGCCTCCCCATCCGGCGGCCCGTCACCACGGCGATGCTGTTCTTGACCCTCGTGGTGTTCGGATGGAAATCCTATCAAGAGCTGCCCATCAACCTGATGCCCGACATCTCCTATCCGACTCTCACGGTGCGCACCGAATACGAAGGGGCGGCGCCGGAGGACGTGGAGCAGCTTGTCACCCGTCCCCTCGAAGAAATGCTCAGCATTGTGAGCGGCTTGTCGGAAGTCCGGAGCGTATCCTCCCCCGGTCTTTCCGAAGTCGTGTTGGAGTTCACGTGGGGCACGGACATGAACACCGCCCAGCAGGATGTCCGTGATCAGCTCGACCTCTTCGATCCGCCCCGGGGCGTGACGGAAAACCCCGTTATCCTCCGCTTCGATCCTTCCTTGGACCCTGTGATGCGCATCGCCATCGCGGGCCAGCCCATGGAAGGCCCCATGACGGCGGAGCACCGGCTCGAGCTGACAGCCATCCGCGAAGCGGCGGAGCGCCACATCAAGAGCGATCTGGAGGCGGAACTGGGCATCGCCCAGGTGCGCGTCAAGGGCGGCCGCGAGGAAGAGGTCCAGGTCTTGGCCGACGCGTCGCGCCTGAAGAACATGGGGCTCTCGCTGGACGACCTGTCGAGCAGCCTGTCCCAGCAAAACATCAACCTCTCCGGCGGCCGGCTCCGCGAAGGCCGGACGGAATATCTCGTCCGCACGCTCAACGAGTTTCAAACCATCGCCGAAATTCAGTCAAGCCTGATCACGCTTCCGGGCTCTGGCAATCCATCCGGCCCCCGGGTGCTGCAACTCCAAGACCTGGCCACCGTTCAACTGGGCGAGAAGGACCGCGACACCATCGTCCGCCTCAACGGCCAAGAGGCGGTTGAGCTCGAAATCTTCAAGGAAGGCGACGCCAACACGGTCCAGGTGTGCAACACTCTCAAGGACCTTTTCGGCTTCGATCGGCCCCGAGGTTTCCTTGAGCGCATGGGCCAGGCCATGAATCAGCTCCGAATGGCGCGGGAAGGCTTGGACGAAGACGAACAACGCCGGCGCGAACTGGCGCAAACGCTGCGGGGCCGGCTGCCCGATTACGCGGAAGTGTCTATCATCAGCGACCAATCCCGTTTCATTACGGGCTCCATCCGCGAGGTCCAGCAGACCGCCATCGCCGGCGGCGTCATGGCCCTCATCGTCCTGTTCTTCTTCCTGCGCGAGTTCCGCGCCACCGTCATTATCGGCGTCGCCATCCCCATCTCCGTGATCGCCACCTTCGTCCCCATGTTCATGCGGGACATCTCGTTGAACATCATGTCCCTCGGCGGTTTGGCCCTGGGCGTCGGCATGCTCGTGGACAACTCCATCGTCGTCCTGGAAAGCATCTTCCGTTGCAAGGAGGAAGGGGACGGCACGCTGGACGCCGCCGAGCGGGGGGCCAGCGAGGTGTCGAGCGCGGTGACGGCGTCGACCCTCACGACCATCGCCGTCTTCCTGCCCATCGCCTTCGTGGAGGGCGTCGCGGGACAACTGTTCCGGGACCAGGCCCTCACCGTCACATTCTCCCTCATTGCCTCGCTCCTGGTGGCGCTGCTGCTTATCCCCATGATCGCGTCCCGGCGCCGGCTCAGCGCAACGATGGAAGGCGGCGGCGTGTGGCCGCTCCGGGCCTATCGCGAGGCTCGGCGCGAAGAGGGCGTGAACCCGGTGTCGGCGGCCGCGCGTATCCCGTTCTTGGGCGCGGGTTACGCCGCGCAATGGCTCCGAGAGACCGTCGCGGCCACCTTTGGCCCCGCTTGGAGCACGCTGACAGGGAAATCCCGGGACGCAGCCGAAGGCGGCGCGGCCTTTGCCTTTCGCCGCTCGGGCGCCTTGGCCCTCATGCCCGTGCTGATCCTCTTGTTCGTGTTGCAGGTGATGCTGACCGGCTTCATCGCGGTTGCGGTCTCCGTCCTGTTCGCCTTGGCGGCCGCCGCCGCTCTCACGGGCTGGAGCGTGGCCAAGCTTCTCGGCCTGCTCCTTTGGCTTCCGTTGAAGCTCTTCGACCTGGCCTTCCACAGCTTGCGGGAAGGCTATACGGTCGCCTTGCGTCACGCCCTCCGCTTCAGCCCGGTTATCCTGCTCATCGTCCTGGGATTGGCCGTACACGCCGCGACAATCGCCACTTCCCTTGGGCAAGAACTCATCCCGCCGCTTAAGCAGGGCGAGTTCGGGATCCGCATGGAGGCGCCGCCGGGCGTCCGCCTCGAAGAGACGGAGCGGCGGGCCCAGCGCATCGAGCAGCTCGCCATCGCCATGCCCGAAGTGGAGACCGTCACCGTGGAAGTCGGCATGGAGCCCCAAACGGCTGGCGGCGCAAGGGGCGAGAACTTGGCCCAGTTCAACATTCAACTCCGCGACCCGGCCAACGCGGCCCGCCATCAAGACGCCATTATGGAGCGGCTCCGGCAACAGATCGCCTACGTGAGCAGCGACGATATCACGTTCACGCTGCCGACCCTATTCAGCTTCCGGACGCCTATCGAGCTACAGATCCGAGGCGACGATCCCCGCCAATTGCGGGAAATCGGCCGGCGCGTCCTGGCCGCCGCGGCGGACGTGCCGGGACTCCGCGATCTGGAGTTGAGCATGCAGGAAGGGTACCCCGAGATCATCGTGGATCTGGATCGAAGCCTCCTCGCCTCGTACGACTTGGCGCCCGAACAAGTCGCCAACCGGCTGCGGAACGAGATACTCGGCGAAGTGCCCACCCGTTTCGACCGGGCTGGGGAACGCGTGGATCTCCGGGTGCGGACCGCCCGGGACGAACTTCAAAGCGTGCGGGATCTCCACGCCTTGTCCGTACGCGACGGACACCCGCCCCTCCCCTTGTCGGCCGTGGCGGAGATCACCGTGCGCGAGGGCCCCAGCGAAATCCGCCGCATCGATCAACGCCGGGTCGCCGTGGTTTCCGCCAACGTGGAGGGCCGCGATCTCGGGTCCGTCTCCCAGGATCTCATGAACCGGGTGAGCCAGGTCGAGCGGCCCCGGGACTATGTCTTTCTCTTGGGCGGCCAGAATCAGGAGCTTCAAGTCTCCTACGAGAGCCTCCAGTTCGCCTTGCTGCTGGCCATCTTTCTCGTCTACGTCGTCATGGCCTGTCAGTTCGAGTCGTTGTGGCATCCGGCCTTCGTCATGTTCAGCGTGCCCCTGGCGTTCATCGGCGTGGTTCACGCCCTCAACTTCATGGACATCAATCTCAGCATCGTCGTATTCATTGGCGGGATAATACTGGCGGGCATCGTGGTGAATAACGCCATTGTGTTGGTGGACTACATCAACCAACTCCGCGCCCGCGGACTGGCGAAGGCGGACGCCGTGGTTCAAGCCGGCCGGGTCCGGCTCCGCCCCATTCTCATGACCACGCTGACCACCGTGCTCGGGCTCGCGCCCATGGCCCTGTGGAGCGGCGAAGGCGCGGAGATGCGCCAGCCCATGGCGGTCACGGTCATGGCGGGCCTCCTCACGGCCACGTTGCTTACCCTGTTTATCATCCCCATGGTCTACTACCTCTTCGCCGGCAGGGACGCCGAATGAAATTGTCGCTGCCCCAGATCGCCCTTAGGCGGCCCATCACCGTGACGATGCTCGCGGTCACCATGCTGTGCATGGGGGCCATCGCCGCGTCGCGTATTCCCCTGGAGTTTCTGCCGGGCATGGAATTGCCCTTCGTCATCTGTGTCATCCCGTATCCAGGGGCCACGCCGGAACAGGTGGAAAACGAGATCGCCATCCCCGCCGAGGGCGCGTTCCGAACCCTTCCAGGACTGCAACGGATCCGGACGACCTCCGACACGAACGGATGCACGGTCCATCTGGATTTTGACTGGGACGTGAACATGGGGCTGGCCACGGCCGAAACCCGCGATCGGATGGAGCGGCTCCGGCTTGAATTGCCGTCCGGCGTCGACAACATCTACCTGCAGCGGTTCAGCGCACAGTCCATGCCCGTGATGCTCTTCGCCCTCTTCAGCGACGAAGACAGGGAGGAATTCGCCCACCGTATCCGCACCTACATCGAGCCCCGGCTCATGCGCCAAGAGGGCGTCGCGGAAGTGGCGGTGTTCGGCGGAGACGAACGCCAGGTCCTGGTCGAGTTCGATCAGGACGCGTTGCGCAGCGCCAATCTCGCCCTGTACGACGTGGTCTCCCGCTTGCAGAACAGCAGCATCAACGTCGCCCTGGGCTCCCTCTACGAGGCCCGGTCCCGGTACTACGTGCGTGCCCTGGGCGAGTTTTCCACGCCGGACGAGCTCGCGGACCTTGTAATCGGCCCCAACAACATGCGGCTCCGTCATGTCGCCGAAGTCGGCTACGGCTCCCGGAGCGAGGACGAAGGCGAGTACACCGTCGACGGCATGCGGGGCGTCTTCCTCTTCGTGCGAAAGGAGTCGCAAGCCAACACGGTGGACACCTGTGAGGCGGTCCGGACCGAGTTGGAGGCCATTCTCGCCGAGCCGGAGTTTCAGGGCACGGAAAAGTTCATCTTCTTTGACCAATCCGAGATCATTCTCGGCGCCCTTGACGGGCTTTTCGACGCGGGCCGCTACGGGGGCGCCTTGGCTCTGGGCGTCTTGTTCATATTCCTGCTCCGGATCCGGCCGACCCTCGTGGTCGCCTTGGTCATTCCGGCGTCACTCCTCGGCGGGCTGGTGTTCATGTTCTTCGCGGGAATGAGCCTCAACCTGGTGACGATGACCTCCATGATCATCGCCGTCGGCATGCTGGTGGACAACTCCATCGTCGTCATGGAGAACATCTACCGGCACCGCCAACTGGGCCACGGCCCCGTGGAGAGCGCCCACCAAGGCGCCTCCGAGGTGGGCCTCGCCATCACCACCGCCACCTGCACAACCCTTGTCGTGTTCATCCCCGTTCTCTTCATGGAGGCCGGGCAGATGTCCCATTACATGCAGCAGTTCGCCGGTCCGGTGATGGTGGCCCTCGTCACCAGCCTGGTCCTCGCTCTGACCGTCATCCCCTTGGCGGCCAGCCGTATGCGGGAGCGGCGCGCCCTGCCGGGATACGCCGCCGCGAGCCGCCTCCTGAGCGGTTTCACTGGCGCGCGAAAGCAGCCCCGGCCGGGCGGCTATCATCCCATCCAGCGGTTGATCGCCATCTACATGGGCTGCCTGAGCCTCACCCTCCGTTGGCGGATGGGCGCCATGCTCGTCGTTCTCGCCATCGCCACGCTTACCTCGGCCATCCCCTACCAGCACGTGGGCGTGGCGGACAGCGCGCCCGTGAGCGCGCGGGAAGTCAACATCCGCGTCACTCTCGACCAGAACTACGACATGGACGGCGCCCGGGAAGTGTTCGAAAGACTTGAGCAAGCCATCAACGCGCAACGGGAAGAACTGGGCATCAAGAACGTTTTCCTCGATTACAGCCGGCGCGGCGGACAGATCAGCGTTTACCTTATGCAGCCGGACGACTACGCGCCGGGGGAACGGCGCAAGTACAGCACGGAAGAGGTTCGCGATATCCTGTGGCAACGCCTCCCGGACAAGATGCCCGGCGTCGAGCTGCGCTTCTCCATTCCAGACATGGGCGAGGGCGAGGGACGCAGCGTCACGGTCCGCATGCGGGGCGACGACACCCGGCTCTTGAACGAGTACGCGGAGCGGTTCCGCGACATCATGGAAGGTATTCCGAACCTGACCGAAGTGGAGACGGACACGGACCGGTCCCGCCAGGAGATGCAGCTTCGCATCGACAATCGCTTGGCCGCCGAGGCGAACGTGACCCCCATCATGCTCGCTCAGACCGTCGACTTCGCCCTTCGGGGGACGCGCCTCCCCTACCTCAAACAAGGCGGCCGCGAAATCCCCGTGTGGGCCCAGTTCCGCGAGGAACACCGGCAGACCCGCGCCAATCTGGACAACGTCGCGATCCTAACGCCCACGGGACAATTCGTCACCGTCAATCAGATCGCGGAGTATCAGCGCGCTCAAAGTCCTCGGGCGATCCGGCGGATTGACGGCAAGAACGTCGTCTCCATCTCGGGTCAAGTCTCCGGCGACAACATGCTGCAGATCCAACGGGACATCCGCCAAGCCGCCGACGGGTTCCAGATGCCCCAGGGCTACAACACGGATCTTGGCGACGAGTTTCAGGAAATGCAGGAGAACATCGTCAACTTCATCAACACGCTGCTCCTGGCCATTATCCTGATCTACATCGTCATGGGCGCCCTCTTCGAATCGTACATCCTGCCGTTGTCCATCCTGACCTCCGTGCCGCTAGCCTTCATCGGCGTTTATTGGGCCCTCTACTTCACCGGCACGTCGTGGGACATCGTCGCCTTCATTGGCGTGATCCTCATGGTGGGCATCGTCGTGAACAACGGCATCGTCATCGTCGATTACATCAACCAGCTCCGGAAACAAGGGTTCGACCGCACCACCGCGATCCTGCAAGCCGGCCGCAACCGCTTCCGTCCTGTATTCATGACGGCCATCACCACCATCCTCGGCTGCGTGCCCCTCGCCATCGCGGACTCCGAAACGGGCGCCTCCTTCAACAGCCTGGGCTGGGCCCTTATCGGCGGCCTGACCACGGGCACGGCCCTCACCCTCTTCATCGTGCCCCTCTTCTACACCTTCATCGACGACATCGGCGGCTGGCTCAGAAACTTCTTCGCAAGCGTCGCCAGCCTCGGCGGCGGGGCTTCCGCCGGACGGGCGTAATCCCGAACCGGCCCCATGAAAGACGGCCGCTTCGCTCCAGCGGGAGGCGCCGGAACCAAACGGCCGATACAAGGTTTCCGCGGACGGCGGGCTTACCCGTTCTTGCGCTGGAACTCCGTCATGAAGTCCCGCAGCGCTTCGACGCCTTCAACGGGCATGGCGTTGTAGATGGACGCCCGCAGACCGCCCACGGACCGGTGGCCTTTGAGCTGCAACAGTCCGGCCGCGTCTGCTTCCTTGAGGAATTGCGCTTCGAGGTCCTCGCTGGGCAGGCGCCACGTCACGTTCATGATGGAGCGGAAGGCGGCCTCGGCGTGGCCCTTGTAAAATCCCCCGCTACCGTCAATTGCGTCATAGAGCATGTTGGCCTTCTTACGGTTCCGCTCCTCCATCGCCTTCAGGCCGCCGATGTCCTTGAGGGCCCAGCGCGTGGACAGCATGATCATGTAGATGGTGAACATGGGCGGCGTATTGTACAGTGACTTGTTCTCCGCCATGACCTTGTAATCCAGCAGGGACGGCAGCCCCTCCGGAGCCTTGCCGATGAGATCGTCGCGGATGATGACCACCGCGGCGCCCGCGGGGCCCACGTTCTTCTGCGCGCCCGCATACAAGACGCCGTAGCGCTCCACCGGCACAGGCCGCGCGAGAAAGTCCGAGGATGCGTCGCACACAAGGGGAACGTCGCCCGTCTCGGGCTCCGCGAAAAACTCGACGCCCTGGATAGTCTCGTTGGACGTGAAATGCACGTACGCCGCGTCCGGCGAGACGGCCGCTTCCGCCGGCTTCGGCGTGCGCACGTAGTTGTCGTCCTTGCCCGACCAGATGACCCGGGCCTCCCCCTCCTTGGCCGCCTCTTTCTGCGCCTTGACGCCCCAGGAGCCCGTGATGATGTACTCGGCGTGCTTGCCGGCGCCGCCCAACAGGTTCATGGGGACCATGGAGAACTGAAGGGTCGCGCCGCCATGAAGGAACAGGACCGTATAGCCGCTGGGGACACCTAACAGCGTGCGGATGTTCTCCTCCGCCTCCGCGATGATGTCCGCGGCCCACTTGGACCGGTGGCTGATCTCCATGACCGACATGCCCGTCCCTTGATAAGACAGGAGTTCATCCCGGGCTTGTTCGAGTGCGGGCTTCGGCAAAGTAGCCGGGCCCGCGCAGAAGTTATATACCGTGTTAGCCATGTAAAGGCGCTCCTTTGTGGTTCGAAGGTGATACTGAGAGGGGTCACGCGGCCGGCGCATCGCCCCACGCAGGGACTCCCCGCCGCGGCCCGATGCATTCCATCCACAAACGTCCCCACGGAAAATGATAGACTGGCCCCATGGAAACGTGCGGAGAAGGGACTCACAATTATAGAGAATGGGCCCGATTCCTTCAAATTCCGGGCAAGAACGCCGGGAATCCGCCGGATTTTCGGACAATACCGCGCGCGGGCGGAGCTTCCTGGAGGCGAGACCGTGGCGTCTGCGCTGATTGCGACAATACCGCGCGCGGGCGGAGCTTCCCCGCCGCAGGCGCCGGAACCACGTGGAAAGGCGTTCATGGGATGAAGCGCGCCCTAATCGGCGGCTACGGGTTTGTTGGAGAGGCCCTTGCCCCCCTGCTTGTGGAACACGGCTTCGACGTGTGGGCGATCCGGCGAAGGCCTTGCGCCACGCCCCCAGGCGTGACCCTCGTCACCGGCTGCTTGACCGATCCCGCCACGTATGACGCCCTGCCGGGCCCTATCGACTGCGCCGTCTACATGGCGAGCGCGGGAGGCCACGACGACCGCGCGTACCGGGACGCCTATGTCGATGGGCTCGGCGCCTTCCTAACGCGGCTCCACGAAAAGGCGCGCCCGCCCCGCCGCGTCCTGTTCACATCCAGCACCGGCGTATACGGCCAAACCGGCGGCGAGTGGGTCGATGAAGATTCCCCCGTGGACACGGACTACTTCGCGGGCGAACATTTGATCGAAGGCGAACGCCTCGTCCAAGGGCGGCCCAATGGAACGGTGATGCGGCTTGGCGGCCTGTACGGTCCGGGGCGCACGCGCCTCATCGACATGGTGCGCCGCGGCGAGGCCGTCACGCCGCCCCCACCGCCCCGGTACATCAACCTCATCCACCGGGACGACGCGGCCGGCGTCATCGCCCACGCTCTCGCCCTCGACGCGCCTCAGACGTGCTACCTCGGGGTCGACTGTGAACCCGTGAGCCGCCAAGACCTCTACGGATGGACCGCCCGGGCCCTTGGCGTCCCAGAGCCCCTCGAAACGGCGGAAGACGACGGATGGCCTTCGCGCAGACGGACCACCAACAAACGCTGCGACAACCGGCGGCTCCTCGCGTCCGGCTACCGCTTCCGGCACCCCACCTTCCGCGAAGGCTACGCCGCCCTGTTGACCCTGGCAGATCCGGGCTAGCTCGGCCCCAGCGCGGACCGCATGGGGAACGCTACTCCGAGAGCGCGCGAAGCTCGTCCGGACTCCAGGGTTGGTGGCGGCCGGCGGTCTCGTCGCGGACCTGCCCCACGTCTTCCGGCGTCACGGGCGGGGCGTCGTTGCCCCAGGACTGGCGGATGTAGGTGAGGATGGCGGCGATGTTCTCGTTGGAGATGTAGGGCTGGCCGGGCATCATGTTGGGCATTTCCTCGTCCCGTTCGGCCGCGGCGCCGTCGACGCCTTGGAGGACAATGCGGGTCAAGGGTCCCGGCTCGCCTTCCACCCACTCACTCCCCGCCAGGGCGGGGCCGATTCCTTGGATGCCTTGGCCGTTGGGACCGTGGCACGCCATGCAAAGCGGGTATTGCTGGGCGCCGGCCTCGTAACGCGCCTGCTCCGCTTCCGTAAGGTGGTCCAGGTTCCCCACGGGCCGTTCTTCTTCCGCTTCGGCGAGACTGGCGAGAAGCGCTTCGTACTGGCCGCCGCGTTCCTCGCTCCACTCATGGTCTTGCCGAAGGACTTCGGCGATGCGGGCTTCCCGGTAGCGCACGCCGGTGAGGGCCATTTCCCGGAAATGGGGGTCATCCACCCGGGCGTCCAGGATGGCGGCGATCAATTGGGTCGCCCGTTCGTCGAAGGAGGCGCCCAACGACGCGGTCAATTGTAGCTCCACGTACGGCACGGTCTCGGTCTCCGCCAGGGCTTCGAGCCGCTCGAACACGGCGTCCTCGTTCCGCTCCAACGCGGGCTCGAGGATGCGCAAGGCCGCGGCGCGCACCCGGGGGTGGCCGTCGTCCAAGGCGGCGAGGGCGGTCTCGGTGAGCCGCTCCGCCGGATACGTTTCCCGATCGTAGCCCTCAAGGGTCCACAGGGCGTGCAAACGGGTGTACGCCTCCACACCTTCGTCCTGGATGAAGTCCTCCAGCAGATCGATGGCCTCGGGCGGCGCTTCCTGAACGAGCACCTGCTGGGCCAGGTCCCGTTGCTTTCCATGCTCGCTCGTCAGCCGCCGCGCCAACTCCTCCGGCGTGTCGCCGCTCAGCCGGTGAGGCCCATAGTCGATCTCCCGGTCCTCACGGACGATGCGGTAGATGCGGCCGAACTGGCCGGTGGGCTCATAGAGCCCGTGTTCCAACGTGTGGTCGCGAAGAAAATCGGTGACCCATAGGACATAGTCATAGAGACCGCGGTACATGTCCAGCACGTAGAGGGCGCCGTCGGGCCCGTTGTAGGCGTTGACGGGCCGGAAACGCTCATCGGTGGACGTCAGGAAGTCGCGATCCTCGTAGGCGAAGTCCGCCTCCAGCCCGATCTCGCCGGGGTCGCCGTCGATGATTAGGCGTGAAATCAGGTTGCCGCTGCCCACGGGCGTGAAGGCGTCCCCCCGGAACTCGGCGCCGAATTGGCCGCCGCGGTAAATCGCCGTTCCGCCGATGCCCGCGCCCCGCATGAGCGTGCCGTCCTCCCGCGTGACGTCGCCCGTGCGGTAGCCCCGATTCACCCCGGGAGCGTGGGCGGGCCACACGGGGCCCATGGGCGCTATGCGCTCGCTCTTGCCGCTTTCCGCGTTAAATTCAGGGTGCCGCTCGCTGTAGCCATAAGGGGTCAGGTGGCTTTCCAATGGCCAGGAATTACTCGACGAGAACAGGCGGCCCCAATCGTCCTGGCTCATGCCCCATTGGCCCAGGCGCTCGAAAGGCCGTTTGCGCCATTCGCCGTCCTCCAGCCGCAGGCTCGGCGCCATGGAGGAATGGATCCAGTTGTCCATCCCCCATTTCAGCGCCGTGAGCCCCAGTTGGACCGAACTGGTGCGGGTCATCTCCACGGAGACGGAGGTCCGGGTGTCGCCCCGGCCGTCGCCCGTCGTATCCCGGATGTACCACAGGTCCAGCTCTTCCTCGGTATCGGTCATGACGTTGGGCGATTCGCTCACAAGGACGCCGCCGCGCAACACTTTGATCGAGCGGGGCAGGTGCAGCCCTTCATAGAAAACCCGCTTCACGTCCATCCGGCCGTCGCCCGTCGTATCCTCCAGGACCACAACGCTCCCCAGGGGCGTTTCGGGCGTCCGTTCGCGCAGCATCCGCTCCCGCTCTTCGGTGCGCTCCCCCGTCGTCTCCAGAATGTCGCGGACCGGCGCCATGTTGTAGGAGGGCATATTGACCACCCAGAGGCGGCCGTCGGGGTCGATGTCCATCGCCACGGGGTCCGTCACCATCGGCTCATGGGCGACCAGTTCGATGCGGAAGCCCTCCTCGATCTGGAAGGTCGCCAGGGCCTCCTCCGGCGGCAGGGGCGGCTTGCCCAAATGGGCGTAGGCCTCGTAGTCCGGCTCCGTCAGTTCCGCCGCCGGCGCCTCCGCGATGGTGTTCCAAATTGGCTCGCCCTCCGCCTCGGCGGGCGTTCTCAACGCCCCGACCGCCACAAACAGCAGCCCAATGCCCACGAGCGCCGCCACGCCCGCCAAAACCCATTTCCTATCCCGCATGCCGCCTCCTTCGTAAATCGAAAACCCACGCCGGCGCCGCGCCAGTCCCCGGCGGCTGCAACACCAAGTTCTACTCCCAGGACCGCGGTCTAGGCGGGCGCCTTTTCGGCGATGGCCCGGGCGCGGTCATGGATCGCCTGGAGTTTATCCGCTTTCGGCTGAAGCCGGTTGATGACCGTCTGTTGCTCTTGGTGGAGCTCGTTCTCTTCCTCGTGCACCACCGACAGCTTAGCCGCCAGAGCGGACTCGGCCACGCCCATCCGGTCCTTGAGGTCGTCGCCGAAGCGGGCGCTCCGTT
>SLHB01000262.1 GCA_007136375.1 Candidatus Hydrogenedentota bacterium | reverse complement strand
CGCGGCGGGCGGCGCCCATGGCGCGGACGGGCCGGCGGCCGATAACCCAGAGGGCGGCGTCGAGGGCGTGAATGCCCGCGTTGACGAAGTAGCCGCCGCCCAGGTTGTTGTCGTTGACCCACACGAGATTGCGGAGGCGCCCCTCGATGGTGTCCTCCAAGGGCGGATCGCGGAAGCCCTCGTCGGTGTATTCGGAGCTGACCAGGGCGATTTCCTCAAGGGCACCGTCGTGGACGCGCCGCACGGCCTCCTGGATATAGGGGTGGGTGGGCATCTGAAAGTCGACGAGGAACACCTGCCCATTTTCGCCCGCCCGTTGACCCGCCGCCTCGATCCGCTTCGTGCCGGGAACGTCGACGGCCACGGGCTTCGCGAGGAACACATGGCAGCCCGCATCGACGGCCGCCTCCACATGATCTGGGAAGCAGTAGGGCGGCGTCTCCAGAGCCACGGCGCCGACGCCGCTCTCAAGGAGCCGCTCGTACCCGCGCAAGCCCGAGAAGCGGCGGTTCTCCGCGACGCCCAAGGCGTCGCCCGCGGCGTTGGCCTCCTCCTCGAAGTAGTCGGCCACGGCCGTGATGCGGTATCCGCCGTGAGCCTCGAATCCCTGGGCGATCCATCGGCCCCGGGTTCCACACCCAACGAGGCCGAGCTCGATTTGGTTGTCCGCCCGGGCGCCGCGGACGGCGGCGTGCGCCAAGGCGAAGGACGCCCCGAGGCCGGCCGATTGGCGGAGGAAGCCCCGCCGGGATAGCGTTCCGCCTGTTCGATGGGTTTCGTGGGTCATGATCCTGCTTCTCCTTGCCCTAGCGCGCGGGCTGCCTGGATCGGCTCCGCCGGGCGCGCGGTTTGGCCTTCCTTCAGCCTAGGCCGAGCAGCTCGCGGGCAAAGGCCGCGTTGCGCTCGAAACTCCCGTCCCGGTCTCGGTCCAGCACCGCCGTCTCCAATGTGACCCATCCCTGGTAGGCGATGTCCTCCAAGGCCTCGGCCACGCCCTCCATATCTACCTCACCGTCGCCGAGGGCGCCGCCGCCGTCCTTGAAGTGAATGGAGGGGGCGAGCTGGTCCGCCAACAACCGGATTTCCGCCGGGACGTCATATCCTTGGACCGTGGAATTGCCAATGTCGTAGTAGACCCGGACCATGTCGCTTCCGACGCGTTCGACAATGTCCAAGTTTTCCTCGGCGGAGAGCCAGTTTTCGATGCCCAGGACCACGCCAGCCTCTTCGGCCGCCGGCGCCGCGTCGCGCAAACGCTCCAGCGTGGCGTCCACGTCGTCCGCGAGGAGTTCGCCGCCCTCGTCCCGGAGGTCTCCGGCGAAAAAGAAGGGTATCAAGATCACGCCCGCGCCCAGGTCCTCCGCCGCGTCGATGCAGCTAGCGAGCCATTCGGGCGCGCGGGGATCGCGGGCGAAGGGCGTGTTGTTGTGGAAGGTGAGCGCGACGCCGGACACGGTCACGCCCGTCCGCTCCATCGCTTCCTTGTAGGCCGCGCGGGTTTCGGCCTCCGCCACGGGCAATCCATCATCGGGAACCCCAGTGGACGCGGCGATTTCGACGCCTTCCAGGCCCAGGGCTTGGGCGGCGCCGAGGGCCTCGGGCTGGGCCGTCATCTGCATGGACCAGTCGCAGGCGCTCAGCCGAATGTTGGTCCGCGCCCGCGCCGTCTCTGCGCGTTGGAGCGACAGCGCCGCCGCCATGCATGCGCTTGTCTTCAGGAATGTCCGCCGCGTAAGGTTCATGTCTGTCCGCTCCATGTCCGCGCGCTCCCCTGTCTCCGGGGCCGCGCCACCAAAATCGCCGCATAAGCTTGACCGGACATCGTTGTGCAGTCTAATGCTCGCGCCGGGTAAGGCACAGTGGCCTTCACCCATCGGGTGAAGGGGTATGGACGGTATCTGTCCGGCATGCGAGGGCTGCCGCTCCGCCCATGACGTTCTTATCCGGCGATTGAGAGCGCCAGGGCCTTCTTTTATTATCCCGGTCCATTCCAGTATAGTTCCCCGGCTGGTCCAGGGGATAACGCCGGCGGGCGAGGGGCCCGCCGCCGGCTGTGGGCCGCGGTCCGGGGCGTTGATGGCCAGCGGCTCCAAGGTACCAGAAACGGGCCCAGGCTGAAAGGGTCCGCCAGCCAACACGGCTGTTCCGCGGGCGTCCGGTCTCTGGTTCGGGTTGAAATCCAGGCCCTGTTGTGCTATCCCATGCAGACTCTAATCCGACAAGCCTCCATCCAAGGTAGTTTTCATGAGCATTCACCCAACCGCCATCGTTGATCCGGGCGCCGAACTGGCCGATGATGTGGAGATCCACCCCTTTACCATCATCGGCCCCCATGTGCGCATTGGCGCCGGCACGGTGGTGGGGCCTCACTGCGTTATTGAGGGCAGAACGGTAATTGGCGAGGGCAACCGCATCTTCAGCGGCGCCCAGATAGGCATCCTCTCCCAAGATCTGAAGCATAAACACGGGCTCATCGGCCGCACCGAAATCGGCGACAACAACGTGTTGCGGGAGCACGTGACGGTCAGCGCGAGCACGATGACGAGTTATGACGACGGCCACCGCGTCACCGCAATCGGCAGCAGTTGTCTTCTGATGGCCTATTGTCACGTCGCCCATGACTGCCACATCGGCAACGGCGTCATCATGGCCAACTGCGCCTCCCTCGCGGGCCATGTGGACGTGGAGGACATGGCGATTCTCGGCGGGTTGAGCGGGATCCATCAGGAGTGCGTCGTCGGCGCGATGGCGTTCGTGGGCGGGCTCACCCGCGTGACGAAGGACGCCCCGCCTTACATGATTGTGGAGGGGAACCCCGCGCGCTGCTGCGGTCCGAACACCGTGGGCCTCCGGCGCCATGGCCTGGACGCCGGCGCCCGCTCCGCCATCAAGCAGATCTACCGGATCATGTTCCGGTCCGACTACAATACGAGCCAAGCCCTGCAGGAGATCGAAGCCACCGTGCCCGAGACGGCGGAGCGGAACGCCTTCATCGAGTTCTTCCGCAAGTCCATCCGCGGGGTAACGAAATGACGCCCTTTCCGCGGGCATGCTTGGGCGCGCGCTCGCTCCCGCGCCGCCCGGTTCGCGGGACGCTTCTTCTGGGTTCGCGATGACGCCTGTGCGCGTGGGCGTCGTGGGCGTGGGCCACCTGGGTTACCATCACGCCCGCCTGTACGGCGCGATGGAGGGCGTGGAGCTTGTAGGCGCCGCCGACCCGGACGCCGCACGGCTGGCGGAGGTCGCGCAAGCCTTCGGCGCCCGGCCATTCCAGAATG
>SLHB01000424.1 GCA_007136375.1 Candidatus Hydrogenedentota bacterium | reverse complement strand
TTCTTTTCCGACGATCCCTTGCACTTGGTCCAGATGGCCCTTGAGCGCATCCCCGCCGAAGGTCCTTTCCACGAGGGCATGACGGATCTCCTCCGTTGGCATGAGGAGGACCCCGACGACTGGCGCGCGACGCGTCAGAAACTCCACGATAAATACTACCGCTACGAACAGGACGGCTACGAAGCGCCCGTCTCCGTCGTCTCCTCCCTGATCAACGGGCTGTGCGGCGTCATGGCCATCCTGTATGGAGAGGGAGACTTCATGAAGACGGTGGGAATCGCGGTGAGCGCCGGCTACGACTGTGACAACCAAGCGGCCACCGTGGGCGGGCTCATCGGCGTGATGCACGGCGCCAGCGTCATTCCCGAGGCGCTTACCCACGACTGCTTGCCGCGCGGGCGTTGGGAGGAGCCGTTCAACGATACGTACATTAACTACAGCCGGGACGAGCTGCCGATCCACAACACAATCTCCGGCATCGTTGAACGGATCGCGGACATCGCGGAGCAAGCCATCCTTGAGGAAGGCGGCGGCAAGCGGGAAACGGAGGATGGCGTGGTGTACGAAATCCCCCGCGATTAGCCCCGATCTGCGCTCGCGCTGGCGCCAGAAACACCAAAGAAACAGCAAAGGCTCAATCCGAAACACTATTTAATCGCAAACCAACCTGTTTCGCAGTTGTTTCGGGACGCACAAAAGAAGGACGGCGTGAAGCGGCTACGCGTCCGTGGGACGGAAGGGTTTGCCCGACACGCCATAGGTCTCGCGGACGGCCAAGAGCTTGTCAACTTCGCTGGGTTCGAGGCGGCGGGGTTCGCCGAAGAGCCGGGCCAGCAGCAGGGTTTCGGCGGCATGTTCGAGTTTTTCCAGCTTGAAGTAGGCGTCAAACACATCCACGCCCAGGGTGATGGAGCCATGGCGGTCCATCATCACGGCGTCGCAGTGGCCGATAAGGTCCCGGATCGCGGCGGCGCCCTCGGGCGTGGCTGGGGTGGCGTAAGGCGCGGTGGGCACGCCTCCCAAAGCGTAGACAACCTCGGGCAAGACGCAGTCTTCCATGGTGTAGCCGGCGACGCTAAGGGCGAGGGCTTTTGGCGGATGGGCGTGGACCACGGCCGCCATGTCTGGCCGCGCTTCATAGGCGGCCAGATGGGTGGTGAACTCGGTGGTCACTTTTCCCCCGCCCGCGATCTTCCCGCCCGCGCCATCCGCGATGACGAGGTCTTCGGGCTTCATGTAGCCCTTGGAGACGGCGCTCGGGGTGCATAGATAGCGATCGTCATCGAGACGGACGCTGATGTTGCCGTCGGTCGCGGCCACGAGGTTCCGGGCGTACATGCGCCGGCCCACCTCGCACACGGCTTCGCGGAGAACGGATTCGGAGCGGTGTGTCACGGCTACGCGGCTCCCTGGATCGCGGCGGTCAGCCCGCGGGCGTGCACCATTCCCGGTACTTGGGCGCGCGGCCATGGACGACGCTGAAGTAGAGGTCTTGAAGCTGTTTCGACACCGGACCTGGGGATCCCCCGCCGACGATGCGCCGATCAATGCTGCGGACCGGGGCTATCTGCGCGCCGGTGCCGCAGAAGAAGACTTCGTCGCAGACATACAACTCCGTCCGGGCGATGGGCCGCTCAACGACCCGCAGCCCCAGCTCGGCTTCGGCGAGCTCCATGACCGTGTTGCGGGTGATGCCCACAAGAATGTCCGCGGTGGGCGGGGTTGTAACCAGCACGCCGCCGGTCACCATGAAGATGTTCATGGCGCTGCCCTCGGCCACCGTGCCGTCTTCGCGAAGCACGATGGCTTCGTCGAAACCGGCCTGGCGCGCCTCCGTCGAGGCCAAGGCGGAGTTGATGTAGCTGCCCGTGCACTTGGCGCGGCTGGGGATGGCGTTGTCGGCGAGACGGCGCCATGAGGCCACGGCCACGTCAAGGCCCTTAACGACGTCCACGTAGTCGCCCAGTTTGATGACATAACAACAGAAGCTGCTCTCGACGCCTTTCACTTGTGGGCCGAGGGAAAGCTGGCTCTTGTAGCAAATGGGCCGGATGTACACGTCTTCTCTGAAACCGCTTTGCGCGGTCAAATTGACGCATATTTCCTCAAGCTGCTCCGCGGTTTCGGGGATCTCCATGCACATGATGTTGAAATTCCGGACAAGCCGGTCCACGTGCTCCCGGAGCCGGAAGATCAGGATCTTGTCGTCTTGATCGCAATAATATCCTCGGATGCCCTCGAACAGGCCCGTGCCATAATTGAACGCATGGGTCATGATGCTGACTTTCGCGTCTTCGATGGGCACGTACTGCCCTTCGAAGTAGGCGGTTGGGCCCGGGATCATGTCCGACGAAGCCATGCAACTCCTCCTGTCCCGTGTTTCCTTGACGCTTCACCCGGCCGCGCCCGGCGGGACGGGAAACCTCCGTTCAATACCTCCCCGCGACCGCGCGGCGGGCCATTCCAGCGCCGCAGCGCCCGGAAGGGGACGCGCCGTGGGATAAGGCGGCGGGAATTGAGCGTCCTTGCCCGCCTTCTGTCCCGAACGCATGCGCACATCCGGCCGCCGGTGGACATCGCCGTTCGCCTTGGGTAAACTGCCGCGAAATCCCGCGAGATTGGTTGTGGATGGGGAGAAATGCGCCGCGGCGCCGCTCCGGAACGGGGTTGGACTCCCCCACAACATCCAGAACGCCCGAGTATAATGACCCCTCCCATGGGAAGCAAGGAGCTGCGCGCATGTCCGCCCCCGCGACGCCGGAACTCGCCCTATTCGGAGGCCCCCCCGTCCGCGATCCAGCCGAAACCCCGTGGCCCCCTTGGCCGGTGTTCGGCCAGGCGGAGCGGGAGGGGCTGCTGGAGACGTTGGAGAGCGGGCAATGGCGCCAGCATGAGCGGGTGGCGCGGTTCGAAAAGGTCTTCGCGTCCCTTCAGGACGCCCGCCGCTGCCTCGCGTGCACCAGCGGCACTACCGCCTTGGAGGTGGCCATCGACGCCTTGGACCTAGCGCCCGGCGACGAGGTTATCGTCCCATCCTACACCTTCGCCGCCACGGCGTCCGCCGCGCTCCGCATGGGCGCGCGCGTCGTCTTCGCCGACGTCGACGCGACATGGCGGCTCGATCCAGACGCCGCGGAGCGAGCCATCGGCCCCGGGACACGGGCCATGGTCCCCGTGCATTTCGGGAGCGGCATCGCCGACATGGACCGCCTATCCGCCCTCGCGGATCGGAGGGGCCTCAAGATCATCGAAGACGCCTGCCACGCCTGGGGCGCCAAG
>SLHB01000493.1 GCA_007136375.1 Candidatus Hydrogenedentota bacterium | reverse complement strand
GGCAGTGACGGTCAGTGGAAATGATAACCAAGAAAGTCTCTTTCTGTCAAATTTGACCGTATTTTGCGTTATAAACTCATTATAATCATAAAACATAACGACGAGTTCCGGTAGTAGCTGGCGGGCCTCTTTGCGAAGGCGCGCGCGGACCTGTCAGAATATGCGGGCCGGGCCGCGTTGGAACAGCGAAAGCGAAGGCGGCCGGAAACGCTACAAAACGCGTCAACGAGGTGCGACGATGGCGGACTTGCCTTTTGCCTTGCAGCTATACACCGTGCGGGACTCCATGGACCGCGCGCCGGAAGCGACGCTGGAACAAGTCAAGGCCATGGGGTATAACCATGTGGAGTTGGCCGGCCTGGCGGGTTTGACGGCGGAGCGATTCCGCGCGGCGTTGGACGCGGCCGGGTTGGCGGCCATCAGCGCTCACGTGCCCCTGGACGAGCTGGCGGGCGACCCCGACGCGGCCATCGCCATGGTGGAGACGCTAGGGGTAGACTACGTCGCTGTTCCTTGGCTCGGCGGCGAAGAGACGCCGGATCGCTCGGCGTGGGAGCAATACGCCCGGACCATCGACGCCGCGGGCGCGGCGTTGCGGGAGCACGGCGTTCAACTGTGTTACCACAACCATGCCCACGAGTTCGAGTCCATCGAGGGCGTGTCCATCCTGGATATTCTCTTCAGTGGCCCCCGCGAAAACCTGGCGGCCGAGATCGACGTGTATTGGGCGCGCGTGGCCGGCGCGGACCCGGCCCGGCTTATCCGGCGTTTTTCCGGCCGGGCGCCCCTGGTGCACGTGAAGGACATGACGGCGGATCAACCGCCGGCCTTCGCGGAAATGGGCCAGGGCGTGATGGAATGGGAGCCTATCTTCGCCGCCGCCGCTCAGGCCGGCGTGGAATGGCTCATCGTGGAACAGGACGAGTGCGCCGGAGACCCGCTGGAGAGCGCGCGGATAAGCGCTGAGTACATGTTGGCCCGGCCTTAGGCGCCCCGAACGCCCAGGATTCCGGAAACGCGCGGCCCGGGCCGCTCACGGAGAATACACGCACGGTGCGTTGGATCATACTCTTAGTTGGTTTGCTTGGCGGGGTCCAGAGTTGCTTTGGCCCGTCCATCCAAGGGCGCGTCGTCGATGTGCAGGGGGGCAGCCTGCCGGGCGTCGCCGTGAACGTCGTCAACACGGGCGACCAGGACCTCACGACTCCGTTGGGCGAATACCGCGTGCGGTACGAGCCGGGCCATGTGGAGCTTGAGTTCCTCAAGACGGGCTACACCCGGGGCCGCCTTGAGATGACTTTGGAAGAGGCGCGAAACGTCTCCGCCCGCGACGTCATGTTGTGGCCCCTGCCGCAGGCCAAGGGGGTCTATTTTTTCGCCAACTTCCGCTATCGGGCCACGGCGGCCTTGGAGCCCCAGGCCTTCGAGACGGCCAATCTGGGCACGGTGTACGGCACGGAACATTGGACGGACGTCCAGACCGTGGACGCCGCGCCGGTGCTCATCGCCCACCGGCTCCCCTTGGCGGGCCTCCGCATGCACCGGATGGAGTTGCGGGAACTGTTCGTCGAAGAGCCCAGTGGCGGCACGCGGTCCGTGGAAGCCTGGACCCGCGCGGGCGAAGTGCCGATCGACGGGCAATACCTCGACGAAGACGGCGCCTTGCTCCAAGTGATCTTGACCGATGAACTGGACCCGGGCGCCTACGCGGTGCATTGGGGCGCGCTGGAGGGCGATCCCGCCGTGGACACCCGCATCTTCTTCTTCAGCATCTTGCCGAGCCTTGCTCCGGACCTCCCCGGCGCCATGGAGGAGGAGGCGCCAGAAGACGGCGGCGAGGCCCCGGAAAACGGCGACGGAGAAGGCGAGGAAACCTGACCCGCCGGGCGCCCGCGCCGCCTCCCCTCGCCTCGCGGATCCTTTGCGGCGTTTCGCCCCCGTTTGTGGTAAAATGCGCTCCACGCCGGGGACATCCGCCCGGCGCCGCCGGGGACAAACCACATCTTCCCAACGGAACGCGGCGCGCCCGCGCGCATTCCGACGAGGGGCGCGATCCGTTTGCGGAGCACAGCGCGCCAGGGAAGCGCCCTGAAGCTGTCCGCGGCGCCCCTCAACACGCGGCCGTTGAGCACAACCATAAGCAACGCCCGCCCTTGGCCCGGAAGCCAGGGCGCGGGCCGCGCTCCATAGCGTAAGGAGAAACACTAGAATGACAAAGATAACTGGTATTCAAGGACGGGAAATCCTCGACTCCCGGGGCAACCCCACCGTCGAGGTTGAAGTACAGCTTTCGAGCGGGTTCATCGGACGGGCCGCCGTGCCCTCCGGCGCCTCCACGGGCGAAAACGAGGCCGTGGAGCTGCGGGACGGCGACAAAAGCCGCTACCTCGGCAAGGGCGTGACGAAGGCCGTGGACAACGTCAACGAGGCCATCGCCGAGGAACTCCTGGGCATGGACGCCGTCAACCAACGCGAAATCGACCAGACCCTCATCGATCTCGATGGGACGAAGACCAAGAGCAAGCTCGGCGCGAACGCGATCCTCGGCGTCTCCCTCGCGACGGCCAAGGCCGCGGCGGAAACGCTGGATCTGCCCCTGTACCGCTATATCGGCGGTGTAAACGCCCATACGCTGCCCTTGCCCATGATGAACATCCTGAACGGCGGCGAGCACGCGGACAACAACGTCGACGTCCAGGAATTCATGGTTATGCCCGTGGGCGCGAAAAGCCTCAGCGAGGCCTTGCGCATGGGCGCGGAAGTGTTTCACGCCCTCAAGTCTGTCCTCAAGGGCAAAGGCTTGAATACCGCCGTGGGCGACGAAGGCGGCTTCGCCCCGGATCTCGGCTCCAACGTCGAGGCCATCGAAGTCATCCTGGAGGCCGTCAAGCAGGCCGGCTACGAGGCCGGCAAGGACATCTGGCTGGCATTGGACCCGGCGTCCAGCGAGTTCCACGAAAAGGGCAAGTACGTCCTCAAGGCGGAGAAGAGCCCCGACCATTCTCCGGAACAGATGGTCGAATTCTGGGCGGAATGGGTGGACAAATACCCGATTATCTCCATTGAAGACGGGATGGCCGAGAACGACTGGGACGGCTGGAAGGTTTTGACCAACAAGATCGGCGACAAGGTGCAGCTTGTCGGCGACGACCTCTTCGTGACGAACACGGACTACCTCAGCCGGGGCATTCGCGAGGGGATTGGCAACAGCATCTTGGTGAAGGTGAACCAGATCGGCACGCTTACGGAAACCCTGGAAGCCGTTCAGATGGCGCAGCAGGCCGGTTACACCGCCGTCATCTCCCACCGCAGCGGCGAGACGGAGGACGCGACGATCGCCGACATCGCCGTGGCCACGAACGCCGGCCAGATCAAGACAGGCTCGGCGAGCCGCAGCGATCGCGTGGCGAAGTACAACCAGTTGCTGCGCATCGAAGAGCAACTCGGCGGCCAGGCGGAATTCTTGGGCATGTCAGCTTTCTATAACTTGAAAGCCTAGAAGTGTAGTACAATACGGTGTAATCCACGGGACGCGCTCCGGCGCTCCGGAAGGGTCCACGGGCCGCCGGACGGCGCCGGGGCGCAACCCCGCATAAACGCCCGGAGGTAGAGACAAGAACGCGGCTTTGGCGCCGCAGGGAGGTCTCCCGTTGAACAAGGCTTACTGGTTCGCGCTAATCGCCAGCGCCGCCTTAACGACGCTCTACGCCATGCGCCAGGACCTGGCCGATCTCCATGCCGGATACGTGGAAAGCCGCGCCCGGGTCGAACGCCTCGCGGAAGACCGGGAGGCCCTCGTTCAGGAACGGGAACGGCTCGACCGCCGGGTGCGCCATCTGGGCAGCGACCCCGTGGAGCTGGAGGCCTCGATTCGCGAGAGCCGTAATCTCGTGCGCGAGGGCGAGACCATCTACCGCATCGAAATTGACGAAAACGCGCCAATGCCCAAGCCGTACTTCAGCGATTGACGGCGGGGCGGCGCTTCGGACGGCTTGGGCCCCAAACACGCGCGGCCGCAACGGTGGCGGCCCCGGGCCCGAGAGCCACGGTGAACACCTGGGAAGGGAGGTCAAGACAAAGCTGACGCGGGAAATCGAACTCAACAGCCACGAGGAGGCCATCAAACTCTTGGGCCGGAACGGGGAGCTGCGGAAACGCATTCAGCAGGACACCCCGGTCCGGATAGTTGATCGCGGCGCGAAGATCCTCATCATCGGCGAAGAACCCGACACCGCCATGGTCGGGAGCATGCTCAGCGAACTCCTCGACGCCGTGCGCAAAGGGCACACGCCCGACATGGCCGACGTTTCCTATGTCCTCAACGAGGCGCGGCAGGACAAGACGGGAGACTTGGGCTCCGTATTGTCCGAGCGTCCCAGGGCGTTGCGCCGGGAGATGCAGCTCAAGCCCCGGACACGCGGGCAAAAAGCCTACCTGGACGCGCTGAAGCAGTACGATGTGACCATCGCGGTCGGTCCCGCGGGGACCGGAAAGACCTTTTTGGCGGTCGCCGCCGCGGTGTCCGCCCTACTCAACAAAGAGGTGAACCGAATCATCCTGACGCGCCCGGCGGTGGAAGCTGGCGAAAACCTCGGCTTCTTGCCCGGCGATCTGGAGCAGAAGGTTCACCCCTACATCCGGCCGCTGTACGACGCCCTGTACGCCATGCTCGACGTGGAGCGGGTGCGGCGGCTTATTGAACGGGAAATGATCGAAATCGCGCCCCTGGCGTTCATGCGGGGCCGGACGCTTTCCCATTCCTTCGCGATTCTGGACGAAGCGCAGAACACGACGAGCGAGCAAATGAAGATGTTCTTGACCCGCCTGGGCGAAGGGTCCCGCGCGGTCATCACCGGCGACATAACCCAGATCGACTTGCCCAAGGGCAAGACATCGGGCCTTGTGGAGGCGCGGCGCGTGCTGAGCAACGCCGAGGGCGTGGCTGTTATCGACTTGGGCCGCGGCGACGTCGTCCGGCATCCATTGGTGCAGAACATTATTGAGGCCTACGAGCGGGACGCGGAGGACCGCGAGGCCGGCGAGGCGAGCCCCGCCGGAGTAGACAAGGCCGAAGGAGACTCCCCCGAGGCGTGATGACGCAACGGCCGGTCAATAAAGGGGCCCGGAAACGGCACAGCCTCCTGGCCATCTTCGCCAAGCCCCAGGATCCCGGGGCTGTCGCCGAGTGGCGCGCGCAGCTTGGCGTGACGCTCCTCGCCTTCGTCGTGATCACGGCCATGCTGTATCAGCGGCCGGACGCCGGAGACGAGGGGGCGGCTTCCACGGTGAGAACCGAGGACATCGCGCGCCAAGAATGGCAGGCGGCCTTCAGCTTCGAGACGGAGGACCTGCACACCACACGGCAACTCCGGGAGGAAGCGGCGGGCCGGGCGCCGGTAGCCTACCGCGTCGACGGGGAACGGGTGCAAAACCGGGCGCGGAGCCTGCAGGAACGCATCACGCTGGTGAAAGAACAACGGGAGCGCCTCGACGAGGCGATTCGCGAGGCCCTTCTCAATTCTTCTCCGGACCAGAACGCGGACGCCATTGTCGCGGACGCCGTCCTCGCCTTTGCCCGCGAGCTTCTAGAGACGGAGCCCGCCTTTCAAGAGCTGGAAGACGCCGCGCCCTTGGCGGCGTGGCTCGCGCCCACGCCCGAGAGCGTACCGGTCCGCGTGTTCAACGGGGAAGACGGCGGCGAGAATGGCGATGTTACGCTGACGTCCCCCACGGATGAGCCCGTGGAGCTGGCGCACGCGACACTGCTGTCGGCCATTGCCCGGGGCTCCCTGGAATACGTCCTAGCCCAAGGCATTATGAGCCCGAGCGTGCGGAGCGCGGCCACCATGGACGGCGATACCCGCCGGATACTCATCGTCCGGGATGGCGACGCGGAGGGCCTGCAGCAAAGCGAGCAACGCCTCCTTCTCGAAGCCCCGATCCCCTCCGACGCGGTGACCATGCTGCGCCAGCGGGTCCATGAGAGCTTGGCGGCCGAGGATACCGATCCGGACCTTCGCAACCAGTTGGCGGCGGCGGCCATCGCCTTGGCCCGGTTGGATGTGCGGGACACCCTCGTCTTTGACGCGAACACGACGGAAAACCTGCGCGAAGCGGCCCGGGCGGCGGTGGATCCGGTCATGAAGACCGTGCGCCGTTTCGAGCTCATGCAGGACAAGGGCCGTCCCTGGACCGAGCAGTCCCGGTCCGACGTGTTGACCTATCTCGAGCAGCGGCCGGCGGGCGGCGCCACAACAGCCAGCGGGCTAGCCTCCATAGCGGCCTGCGCCCTCTTTGCGGGCATCGCTGTCCTCGCATTGTTGAAGACCGTGCCCATGGTCGCCGCGACCCGATCCATGGCGCGGCCGTACCTGTATCTCGCCCTTCTTACGGTCTGCGGCGTCCTGGTGGCGGGCAAGATCGCCGCTGTGTTCGAGCCGACCGGCTTGGTCGTCCCCGTCATGGCGGCGGCGGTCCTGCTGGCGATCCTCACGAACACGCGTTTGGCGGCCATGACCGTCATCGTGATGGCCGTGCTGATATCGGTCCAGTACGGATACGATTGGCGGCTGATGGTGGTGGTGCTCGCCATGTCGCTCACGGGCGTGCTTAGCATCTACAAGGTGCGGCGGCGCAGCGACATCGCCAGCGCGGGCTTCAAGGCCACGGGCGCCGGCTTGGCCGCCATGCTCGCTGTCATCCTCGCGACAGACTCAATCTTCAACGAAGCGGCCCTGCACGGCTTGCTCCTCATCGGCCTGAACGGCTTCGCCGCCTTGTTCATCATCCCTGGCCTCCTGCCGCCCCTGGAGCGCATGTTCCACATTACGACGGACATCCAGCTCTTGGAGTACTCGGACTTGAACAACGAAGTCCTGAGCCAGTTGGCGTTGGAGGTGCCGGCCACGTACTCCCACAGCCTCATGCTGGGCCAGCTCGCCGAGGCGGCGGCCGACGCCATCGGCGCGAACGGGCTTCTGACCCGGGTGATGGCCTATTACCACGACATCGGCAAGGCGCGGCGGCCAGGATACTTCATCGAAAATCAGACGGGCGCGAATGTCCACGATGGGCTGTCGCCGCGGATGAGCGCCCGCGCGATCGCGTCCCACGTCACCGAGGGAGCGAGGATGGCGCGGGAGCACCACTTGCCCAAGCCGCTCATCGACGGGATCCTCGAGCACCACGGCACCATGCTCATCAGTTTCTTCTATCAGCAGGCCCTCGCCCAGCAGAAGCACGGGGATGTCCGCGATGAGGACTACCGCTACCCGGGCCCACGGCCCCAGAGCCGGGAAACGGCCATCCTCATGATCTGCGATGGCGTGGAATCGGGCATCCGCAGCATCAAGAACCCAAACGAGGAGCGCGTCCGCGAGTTCGTCGCGAAGATCATCAGCGCGCGCCTCGAAGACCGCCAGTTCGACCAGTGCGACATCACCCTGCGGGACCTCGACGTCATTAAGGAAGCCGTGACGAAACGGGTGCTCACCCATTATCACCGCCGGATCGAGTATCCCACGGCGCCGCCCACGGCCGGGGATCCCATCACCAACGTCATTCCCATCGCTGGAGGCTCGGAATAATGGGCCTGCGCATCGACGTGCGCAATGAGTCCCGCCATGGGGACGCGGCCAACATCGAGACGCTACGGGAGCTTGCCCAGCGCGTCTACGAGGGTGAAGGCCGCGATGGCGAAGCCGAGCTCAGCGTCCTGTTCTGCGACGACGCCTTCATGGCGGAGGTCAACGAAGCTTACCGGGACGAAGCCCAGGCCACCGATGTCTTGTCCTTTCCCCAGGAGGAGCCTGTTCACGGAGACGTGTCCGTGTTGGGCGACATCGCCATCTCATTGGAGACAGTGGCGCGGCGTTGCGGCGAAGACCCCGCGGCCATGGAGAAGGAGACAGCCTTGTTGCTGTGCCACGGGTTGCTGCATCTGCTAGGCTATGACCACGCGGAACCCGAGGAGCAAGCAGCGATGACGGCCCGCCAAGCCCGCTATCTCGGATTGGATCCGGGAGACGCTTGGCTGCGCGGCGAACCGCCCGGCGGGGAGGCCGGAGGCAGTGGACCGCGCTAAGGAGGAACCATCCAGCTTGGATGACAGTACGAGGGCGCGGCGCGTCCGGACCTCCACGGTCTTGCGCGCGGCCGTGCAGAGTTGGCTGCTATTGCTCGGCGGCCTTGCCGTGGGGTTGTTGTTCGCGCCCGGCTTGGGGCCGCTGGAGGCCTCCCCGGAAGCCACGGAGAACGGCGCGGCTGACGGCGGCGCCTTGGCGCCCTGGACGGAGTTCCTGCCGCCTCCCATTATTGCGGCCTTGGTCCTTCTTCTGTTTCTATCGGGCTTCTTCTCCGGCTCGGAAACGGCGTTCTTCAGCATCAACAAGCTGCGTCTCCGGGCCATGCGGGACGACGCCGCCTACACGGCGCGCCTCGCCGCCGCGCTTATGGAGCAGCCCGGCCGCCTGCTCACGACGATCCTCGTGGGCAATGTCTTCATCAACGTCCTCATCGGCGTGCTCCTCGGCAGCCGGGTGGAGCTGACCTTCCAGCATTCCGTGGGCCTGCCCCCGCCCGCCGCGTACGCCGCCGCCATCTTCTTGGCCACCGGCGCGATTGTCTTCTGCGGCGAAATCTTCCCAAAGGTCCTCGCCGTGAGCGCTAGCGAGTACTTTGCCCGGGCGGCGGCGGCGCCCTTGGTTGCGGCGGACCGTATTCTGTTCCCGTTGCGCGAAGGCGTGATGCGCCTCACCGACGCCATCTTCCGCGTCACCCGCTTTCACGAGCACCGGGCCGCGCCCTTCATCACAGACGAGGAATTCAAGTCGGTTCTTACCGAAACCGCGACCCAAGGCGTCATAGAAGCCGGCGAACAGGAGATGATCGAGGGCATTCTTGAGTTCAGCTCCGTGCAACTCAAGGAAATTCTGATGCCCCGTCCCGACGTCATCGCCATCCCGCACACGGCCTCCGTCGCCGACGCCCTGGACCTGCACCGGGAGCATGAGTATTCGCGCATGCCCGTCTATGAAGAGGACTTGGATCACATCAGCGGCGTGCTTGTGGTCAAGGACGTCCTTCCAAGCTTTGCGAAAGGCGAACTCGATCAGCCCGTCAGCAAGTTCGCGCGTCCAGCCCACTTTGTGCCGGAGACCATGACGGTAAGCCAGTTCGTCAAGGAAGCGCAACGGCGGCGGAGCCATCTCGCCGTGGTCGTCGACGAATACGGCGGCACGGCGGGCATCGTCACCCTGGAGGACGCCATCGAGGAGGTCGTGGGCGACATTTTCGACGAAAACGAACAGGAAGAACCCGCCCACACGCAGATCAGCGCGGGCGAATACCGGGTCGACGGCGGCATGGACCTGGAGGACCTGAGCGAGCTTGTGGGCGCGCCCTTGGAGGACGCCGAACACGAGACAGTGGCCGGATTCCTCATGAACCACACCGACAAGGTCCTGGAGCCCGGGGATACGGTGGAAGTGGACCACGTGCGGTTCACGGTGGAGCGTTGTGAAGGCAAGCGCGTCAGCGATGTGCGCGTGCAGCTCTTGCCAAAGCCCCCGGAAGAGGACGCGGCGTTCAGAAAGGGCAAGGAGGGCGCCCCGTGACGGTGACCTTGCTGTTTCTTGCAGTGTTTCTGTTTACGGTCGTGCTGCAGGGCCTTTTCGCGGGCTATGAAATCGGCTTCGTATCATCCAATCCGATCCGCGTCCGCTATCTCGCCGACGAAGAGAACAATCCGAGGGCGCGACGGCTCCTCCAACATTTGGAGCAGCCGGATCAAATGCTCACGCTGTTGCTCTTCGGCAACAACGTCTGTCTGATCATCGGCGCCATAGCCCTGACCCGCGCGCTGGGGGGCGGTCCCGCCGCCGAAGCGGCCGCCACGGTCATCGCGACCGCCCTGTTCCTCGTGTTCTCGGAAGTCATCCCGAAGAGCGTGTTCCGCATCCATCCGACGCAACTGAGCCTGGCCCTGTTCCCCGTTATCCAGTTCTTTTATGTGCTGTTCACGCCCGTCTCCAAGCCGGTGGCCTTGTTCACCCGCCTTCTGCTCCGGGGCGTGGGGCGCGACCGGGATCAAATCAGCCCCTTCATGGCCACGCTGGAGGATGTACGCGTGCTCGTGGACGAAAGCGCGGACCATGGCGCCATTGAGCGGGAAGAGCAGCGCATGATCCACAGCATCATGGACCTCCAGGAGACCCAAGCCAAGGAGATCATGACGCCGCGCATCGACATCCAAGCGTTGCCCGCCACGGCGGGGCGGGACGATCTCATCGCCCTCTTCGAAAGCTCGGGCCGGACCCGCATCCCCATCTACGGCGAGAGCATCGATCACGTCATGGGCGTTATAAACGTCTACGACGTTATGCTCGATCCGGAGACGGAGAACCAGGACATCGACCGCTACCTTCGGGAGGTCATGCACGTGCCGGACACCATGTGCATCGACGCGCTCATGACCGCCCTGCGGAAGGCCCAGCAGCACATGGCCATCATTACGGACGAATACGGCGGCACCTACGGCCTTGTGACGCTGGAGGATATCCTCGAAGAAATATTTGGCGAGATCCAAGACGAGCACGACAGCGAGGAGCACCCTATCCACCAAGTCGGCCCGCGCGCCTTCGTCGTTGACGCGCGGATGCCCTTGAACGAGGTGAGTCAGGCCATTGGCATGGAGATCGAGGACGTGCAAGTCGAAACCATCGGCGGGTGGCTCATGCACGTGGCCGGGCGCATCCCCGCCCAAGGCGAAGTCATCCGCCATGGGCGCTTCCGGGTCACCGTTCTCGAAGGAGCACTGAACACCATTGCCCGGGTCCGCATCGACATTCAGCCCGGGGAGGCCGATGAAAAGCCGTAAGCGGCAGAGGGCGGCGGACGGCGGGCGGCCAAAAGGCCTGTGGGGCAGCCTCTGGCGCTACACCCTCACGGGGTTGCTCGTGTGGGTGCCCCTCATCATCACGCTGTGGGTCGTTTTCTTCGTCGTCAACAACCTTGTGATAGGCCTTGAACACCAGATCCGCCGACTCGTCGGCGCGATCAATCTCATCGGCGGACGTTACGAGGCCGCGGCTTTCCTCCAGCACATTCCCTACTACCCCGGCCTAGGCGTTCTGCTCGCCTTCGCGCTCTTTCTCGGCACGGGCGTGCTGACGCGGTATCTCGTGGGGCGCAAGCTCATCGAATACACGGAGTACGTCTTCAACAATCTGCCCCTTGTCAACAAGATCTACCGCTCTGTTCAACAGATCAGGGATGTGGTGATCGGACGGCAAGGCGCGGTGTTCCAAGACGTGTGTCTCGTCGAATACCCCCGGAAGGGCCTTCTGACGGTCGGATTCGTGACAGCGCGGGAGCGGGGGCTAGTGCAGATCGCTAGCGAGAAGGAATTGGTGGCGGTCTTCGTGCCCACGACGCCCAACCCTACGTCGGGCTACCTCATCTACCTGCCTCCCAACGAGCTCACGCTGTTGAATGTCACCGTGGAAGAAGCGATGAAGCTTATCGTGTCCGGCGGCGCCTACTTGCCGGAAGAACGGGCTGCTCGCGAATCTGTGAACGAGGAGCACGCGGCGGAAGAAGCATTGCGTAGAGAAGTCCGGGACGCGTTGCCGTGAAACGCCGTGGGCGCTTCGCTGGAGACGCCTACGGGCCTCCGAGGCGGGCGCGCATGGCGTCCGCAATAGCCGCTGCGGCGTCCTCCCGGTCTTGCCCCCGGTACAACCGGGCCAAACTTAGGCAGGCCTGGCGGTAACTGCCCTCCAAGTCCCCGGAAATCGGGCCCGAGTCCGCCGTAACCGCCTCCACTGCGGCGCGGTACGCGGCTTCGGCCTCGTCCAGCGCGCCTTCTTGCTCGTAAAACCGGCCGAGCAATACGCGGAGCGGCGTTGACGCGCCCGCGGGCAAAGGCTCGGCCTCGACGCCCTCCTCGAGCCATGCAATGGCCTCGGGGCGGCGGCCCGCTTCCCACAGGGCGTTGGCGCCTTCCCCAAGGATGCGTCCGCGGGCGCGGGCGTCCTCCGCCCGATTCAGCGCGCGGGCAAACGCGGCTTCAGCCTCCGCTACCGCGGCCTCGCCGTCCGCCTTCAGGTACAATTCCCCCATGGCCGCCTGCACGCTGGCTTCTTCGGCGAGTTCGGGCCGCTCGGTGATGCGCGCCTCCAACTCCGAGATGGCTTGCTCCGGCGCGAGAACGCTCCGCGCCCGCCGCAAGATCTGCTCGCTCAGCGTCTCTTCCTCTAGCGTCTCGCGAGCGTGGCGGCGCAGCGCCGTCTCCCTCTCGCTGGGGGCCACCTCTTGCGGTGCGCTGAAGGCCTGCTCCGTCACGAAGGGAACCGCATGCTCCCGCTCCGTCCCCGGTTTCGCGCGGAACGCGGCGCCGCCCCAGGAACCGTCCGATGGGCGGTTCTGATCTTGAAGGAAATAGGCCATCAGAATCGCCAAGAAAAGCAAGGCCGCGAAGACGCTTACCGTGGCAATCTGTTCCTTGTTCATGAAAGTCTCCGGACACATCCGCCAACCAAGGGG
>SLHB01000055.1 GCA_007136375.1 Candidatus Hydrogenedentota bacterium | reverse complement strand
CCTTGAAGACATGCGTTGTTCAAAAAGACTTTCTCTAGACACGCATGTTTGAGCTTAGCGTTCTTGAGGTTCGCTCCGTCCACCCCTCTTCGTCCCCTTCATCTGCCAATGGAACCTCTTGTTAGATTCGCTTGGCCGCGCGGACAATGCGCCGGGCGAGCGGCGCCGGATTTGCCTGGGTCTGGCGCACACAAAACTGGACTGCTCTCCTTCCGGAAAGCAGTCCAGCCGATTTCAGATAATTCCGTTCGAGCGCTCCAGGGGGCGCCGCGTTACTCTTCCACTTCGATCCCTTCGAGGAGCTCTTCTTCGAACTGCTCCAACTGCTCGTGCAGCCGGTGCTGCGGGTCCACATCCTGCCGCGTCAGGCGGACGCCCTCTTCACCGGGGCCCCACATGGCGTCGTCAATAATGTAGAAAAAGTCGGTTCCCGGCCCTTCGTTCAGAATGAGTTCGCCGTTCACGAGGACGGGCTCATTCACAAGGGTGGCCCGTTCTCCTTCCCGCATCCGGACGAGCACCACGTCCCGCATGGGCGGTTCTTGGCAGAAATAGCACTCGATGGGCAGCGGTAAGAGCAGAAACTCGGTGACGTCGCGAAATTCATAGATGGGCGCCATAAAGCCGACAATGTCCACCCGGGTGTCCCGGTGCTCCAGCAAACCTTGGGAGAACGTGGGGCCCGCGCTGCGTCCGCCGCGGGTTTCGCGCACGACATCCCAACGGAGGAGCTCCAGTCCCTGGGCTTCCCGCGCCGCTTCCACATGGCTGCGCATGGCGTCCATCCGTTCGGCGAGCGACCCTCGGCGCAACTCGGAATTCGCGAATACGAGCCCGCCCAACACGGCGGCAATGCCCGCAATGGTCAAAACTTCCTTCACTACACGGCGTCGCACGTTGTTTTCCTCGCTTATTGACTTGGCTTACCTGTACACCGCCCAGGAGGTTCGAATAGCCCCCCGGCTTTCTCAATGGAGCAACAAACTCCGCCGCTCATAAATTCTGTTGGAAGCTTAACACATGCCACGAAAGCCTGTCCAAGGGGCGAAAGGGAACCGCTGAGCGCCCGAAGTGGGTTGGGGCGCCCAGCGGCGGCAAAAGGAGAGCCTAGCCGGAGACCATCCAGGGAATCACGAGATCGGCCGCGGCGCCAACGGTGTTGGCCGTCTCGGGATCATCGGGATCCAGCCATTGGATGGGGTACTCCGAGTTGTAGCGGATGAAACGGACGTGTCCGTCCATGAAAAGGACATTACTGCCGCCAGGAACGTGGTTGAAACTCCGGGTCGAGGCCTCGTCTTGGTCGCCCGGCGACCCGGGTTGGCCTTCGCCATGGGTTAACTGGCGGTAGCGTGTGAATCCGGGGCTCCACGCGTCGAACATGACCGCCATGCTGCTTTGCGCCGACGCGCCCGCCCCCGGGTTGTTGATGTCGGTGATGAAGAATCGCTCCACTCCTTCCCGCAGCCGTGGAATCGTGCTGGGCATGGGCGAACCATCATCATCCAGGTAGAACATGTCGTAGAGCATCCACGGATTGCGCCCCGGCGGCACCGGCGGGTACGGCAAGTCGAATGTCCCCTTGCGCGAGAAGACCTCGACCCGGAACCACGCGTCAGGCGCGCCCCGTTCATGAATGCCGTCGGTCACATTCGTGGCGTCCTCGAAATCATAGATGAAGGGATGGCCAATCTGCTGCGCCAACGCCTCGATCAATTGGGAGCTTGTCCGCGTGGCGAACCCCACGTAGACGTACGAGACGGCGTTTGACAAGAATGCGCGCTGCACCATGCGCGAGATCTCGTCGCCATGGGGATCGTTCTGGACCATACGGCGGAATTGGGCGGTGAGATCGTCCTCAAGCCCCCGCTGTTCCGCGGTATGCATGCGGGGATCGGACGGGCAGACCTTCAGGTTCACATCCGTCCAGTAGTCTGGATATAAGGCCAGTCCGTCGAAACCGGCCGAGTGGCTGTTGTTGATGTGCGCCCACTCCTGACGCGGGAAGTACTCGCCCCGGGTCTCATTGGCGTACATCTTGAAGATGGTCCCGAATTGCCGGAGATTGTTGGCGCAACTAGCGCGGCGCGCCGCCTCTCGGGCGCGGGCCAAGGCTGGCAGCAATATCGCCGCCAGAATGCCGATGATCGCGATGACCACCAGCAGCTCGATGAGCGTGAAGCCGTGACGCCTTGCTTTTCGCATACCGCCTCTCCTCTTGAGTGCATCCTCTCTTTAGGCCATCGTTAGCGCCGGCCTCCGCTTCAGTCCTTCCGCGGCATGGGGCGCGGCGCTTTGCGCACGGAACCCGCCGCCTTCCTTTCTTGGTTGGTGGCCCAATCCTCAAGGCGCCACGGGCGAGGCCACCGCCCGCCCGTGACGCCAATGTGGTTGCTAACCCCAGCCGCCGATGAGCGGCATCACGAGGTGCGCCTGAGTTCCGGCCGCGGCCTCCGGATATCCATCGCCCGGCTGAAGCCACTGGACCGGGAATTCGGACTGATACCGGATGAACCGGACGTGGCCGTCCATGAACAGGACATTGCTCCCGCCGGGCACATGGTTAAACTGCTGCGTGGTGCCCGCGCCGCCGCCAGTAATGCGATCCTGCCGGAGATACTCGGCGACGCCGTCCCGCGTTTCCGTGGTCCAAAAGTCGAACATCACGGGAATGCTGCTTTGCGCTTCGGCGCCCGCGCCAGGATTGTTGATGTCCGTGATGAAGAAGCGCTCGATCCCTTCGCGCAATCGCGGATACGTGGAGGGGAGCGTGCTCCCGTCGTCATCCAAGGGGAATTGCGTGCCGTCGTAGTGACTGCCTTGATTCCGGTTTTGCCCCGCCGGGATGTCCATGTCCCCCTTCCAGTCGGCGATAAGGACCATTTCCCATTCGGCGGGGCCGCCCCGCTGCTGAATATCGCCCTCAAAGAAACGAGGAATTTCATACAAGCTATGCAAACCATGATCGATATTCATGTAGTCGCAGAGCTGAGACATCGTGCGTACGGCGTGATTCATATAGATGTACGAGACGGGGTGCGACAGGAATGCGTCCCGGACGTCACGGGACCATCCGTCGTTCACCACGTCTTGCTGAACGATCCGTTGAAATTGGTCCTGTAGATCGTCCTCCAGGCCGATGTTGCCCGGCCGGGCGTCCGATGGACAGATCTTGAGATTCACGTCCGACCAATAGTCCGGATACAAGGCCTGCCCGCGAAACCCCTTGGGCACCGTGCTCTGGTTGATATACCGGTTCTGTCCAGGCGGGAAATACTCGCCCCGGGTCTCATTGGCGTACATCT
>SLHB01000039.1 GCA_007136375.1 Candidatus Hydrogenedentota bacterium | reverse complement strand
GAAGCTTTCCTCGATGGGCCAGGGGCCGGCGCCGCCGGGAGACTCCGGCACGTGGGCCAGCCAGACATGTCCGCCGCCGTAGGTGTGGCCGGCCGCGCCGGACAAGATGGCCGTCCATGGGCCCAGCCGCGTCTCGCGGCCGCTGGGGTTGCCCTCCACGAACTCGTACCACGGCTCTGTGATCACGGTGGGCTTTGCCGGCTCGCGGGCGTAATCGGCTTGGATGATGGACGCGGACATCTCCTGGCGCCAACGGCCGTGGCCAGTCTGGCTCTGGTTGTAGTCCAGCCACGGCTCTTCGTGAAGCACCTCGCCGGTGGACCACTGAGGCGCGTCCGCTCCGCCGCCCCAAGCCGGCGGCGTGGGATGGGCGCCGATGATCCGGTCATAAGGGTCTTCATCCTGGATCATCTGCCCGAGCCCTTTCCAAAAGTCGAGATCGAAGCCGCCGTAATCGTGCATGTTATACTCGCCGGCCAAAACCCAGATCACATTATAGGCGCTCAAGCGGTGCACCAGGTACCGCCACCATCGGCGCATCTTCTCGGCGCCGATGTTCTCTACCATGTCTTCCCGCGTCCACCAGGCGTGCACCCACACCGTCATTCCCTGGGCGTTCGCGTACGCGATCATGCGGTCCACCCGGCGCATCAGATCAAGGTCCAGTTCCGTGAAATCCTCTAGCAACAGGGAAGCCTCTTGGCCCCAGCCGTTCCCGGGGACGAAGAGCTGGCCCACGGTGAATCCTTTCTCCGCACGGTCGTCCACGAGGGCTTGGAAGGTCTCGAACTCAATCGAGCGCTTCGTCCAGTTCCACCAAGTGTCGCCGATCCACAGGAAGGGCGTTCCGTCGGCGTAAACGAAATGGCGCCCCGCCCGGGGACCGAAGTCGTTCACCTGAATGAAGCCCCGCCGCACCGGGTTCTCCGCTTTCGCCTCCTCATCCCATGCGATAGCGTCCACCACGCCTTCGTGGCCGTCCAATCCGGGGTCATCCGACACCGTGCGGTACTCCCACCGGCCCGGCGCAGGCGGGGCAAAACGGACGCGCCACGTGTCTCCGCCATCCCAGAACCCCGCGACCTCCACTGTGACGTCAGACGCTTCGCCGGACACGCCGTGGAATGCGGCAGTCATCAGATTCTCGCCGGGGTCGGGGGCGAGCTCATTGTAGGGATTCGCATACTCCCCTTCCGCGGTGAACGCGGCCTCGTACACCTCCCACGTGTGGCCTTCGAATCCATGAGCCGCCACGGCGAAAAACACCGCCACGGCCGCCAAGCCACGGGCCAACGCGCGGCCACGCCACGTTGATTCGAAACACACGCCATTCCAGTCGATCCGCCCCATCACTCCGTACTCCTTCTCCCACCACCTACGAACATCCCTCTGCGCGCGACGCGCCACAGCCTATGCGGGTTCTTCATGCGCCGCGCCGTCCCCGCGCCGCCGCCCATTCCGCAAGGAGGCGGACGCCGAAGCCCGTGGCGTCACCGGCGTTCCAATAGGGGATGTGCTTTACGTTCCAAGCCATGCCGGCGATGTCGATGTGCGACCATGACGCCACCGCGCCCGTAAAGTGCTTCAAGAACATGCCGGCCACGATAGTCCCCGCCTCGCCGCGAGGGCCAATGTTGCACAAGTCGCTGTGAACCCCTTCAATGAGTTTATTGTAATCCTCCCACGCCGGCAAACGCCATATACGCTCTCCCGTCGCCGCGGCGGCGCCCTCCAACTGGTGGAAGAGGGGGTCGGCGGAGGCCATGACGGGCGCGCCGAAGTGGCCAAGCGCGACGACGGCCGCGCCCGTCAACGTCGCGATGTCCACCATATGGTCCGGCGCGAAGCGTTCCGCCGCGTAGGCCAGCGCGTCGGCGAGGATGAGGCGGCCTTCCGCGTCCGTGTTGCGCACTTCGATGGTCTTGCCGTTGTAGGCGCGGACGATGTCGCCAGGCCGGGACGCGCTCCCGCTGGGCATGTTCTCCGCGATGGGAATCACGGCGGCCACGTTGACGGGAATGTCCTCTTGGGCGATGGCGCGTATCGCGCCAAGCACTGCCGCGGCGCCGCACATGTCGTGCTTCATGTCCCACATGCCGTCGCCGGGCTTGAGGTTGACGCCCCCTGTGTCGAAGGTGATCCCCTTGCCCACGAGGCACAGGGTCTCCCGCGCGGCGGCGTGCTTGTGTTCCAGGCAGACGAGCCAGGGGGCCTCCTCGCTGCCCTGGGCCACGCTGGTCAGCGCGCCCATGCCCTTCTCCGTGAGTTGGGCTTCGTCGAGGACCTCGCACGCGAGCCCCGTTTCTTCCGCCATCCCTTGCGCCGCGGCCACAAGCTGGGCGGGCCGGAGATCCCCGCCCGGCGTGTTCGCGAGATCCCGGGCCCAGTTCGCGTTGGCGCACACACGCCAGGCCCCGGCGCAGGCCGCCGCCTCCGTGTCGCCGGAAGCGCCAACAAGCGCCGCCGTTTCCACGTTCACGGGCGGGCCGTCCGGGGTCTCCGCCTTGTAACGGGTGTACGCGTATTGCCCGAGGGTCACGCCCTCCACGAACGCCGCGGGTGGGATCGCTCCGAGCCCGTCGGTGAACAACGCGATGCGGCGAACCCGGTTCGTCCGCAGAACAGCCGCCGCCTGTCCCCCTGCCCGACGCAACGTCTCGGCCGTGGCGGCCTCCCGCTCTCCCAGCCCCAGGAGCAGGGCGCCCGCGCCGTCGTGGACGCCGGGAATGAAGTAGCAGGTCTCCGCCTTGCCGCGGAACACGCCCGCTTCACGCAAGGCCGCCGCCTGGGGAATGTCAATGGGAAGAGCGAACGGATCGTCCTCGAACACGGAGATCACGGCGGCGCTTTCCCGGTCCGCGTCTTCCCAAACGCTGGATGCGCTGAAATTCATCGGCAAACCTTTCTAAACCGAAGCCGAATCTTGGAAAGGAAGGAGAGAAGTGCAGTGGACTCTACTGGAGCCGGGGAGATTCTGCCAGGAAACGCGGAAAAAAGCCACGGACCCCGCGTTGCCAGAAGACCTGGAGTCGCCGTGGTGGTGGGATATTGACGGGTACCGAAACGAGGTGCTCTGTCCGCCGGGCCGCGCCCGCCAGCCCACGGGCATTCGCGGCATCGAAACTGGCGACGCCGGCGACTAGCGGGGCTCCTTGGCGCGCCGCGGCGGCTTCCTCCACGAGTTCTCCGGTGAGCCAGTGGTCGTTTGCAGCGGTGATGCGGACTTGCACGAGATCTCCCACTTCCAGGTGGGCGCCGGGGACGGTGACGGGGCGGTTGCCGCCGGTGCGGCCGTTCATGGCGCCGCG
>SLHB01000398.1 GCA_007136375.1 Candidatus Hydrogenedentota bacterium | reverse complement strand
GTCCGCCATGAAATGGACCGTGCGGGGCGCAAACTCCATCATCGCGCTGAGATGCAACATCCTATCCAACCGATTCACAGACTACTGGGACAGCAGAGCCGCATGAATTCTACCCACTTTCGTGACGCAGGCCCAAGCGGCGAGTGGGGATGGGCAGCGGGGAAGGCCAAGGGGGTCACCAGCGTTCGTCCAGCTCGGAGAAGAGGGGGAAGAGGAACTGGCGGAAGCCTTCCATGTAGGTGGTGCGTGCGGCGACGAAGCCGTCGTTGTGGCCGCCGGCGATTTCGAGGAATTGTTTGGGTTCGGGGGCCATTTCGTAGAGGGCGCGGCCGTGATCGAAGGGGATGACTTCGTCTTGGGGGCTGTGGACAAAGAGCTTGGGGACGTCGATTTCGGTGATCTTGGCTTCGTTGTCGTAGCGGTCGCGGACCATGAGGTTCACAGGGTACACGGGGAACATCCGCCGCGCCATGGCGGGCACGGAGCGGAAGGCGCTTTCGACGATGACGGCGCCGGGCGTGACTTCGGTGGCGAGTTGGATGGTGGGTCCGCTGCCGAGGGAGCGGCCGAAGAGGACGATGCGTTTGGCGGGCACGCCGCGGTCTTCGGCGAGGTGGCGCCACATGGCGCGGACGTCGTTGTACAGGCGTTGTTCGGAGGGGCGGCCGCTGCTCTCGCCGTAGCCGCCGTAGTCGTAGATGAGCACATCGAAGCCGAGGTCGCGGAATTGGCCGATGGAGACGAGCCGTTCGGATATGGTGCCGGCGTTACCCGTCGAGAAAAGGAACACGCCCCGGGGCGAGCGGTCCGTATAGACGTACCAGCCGTGGGTCTCCTCCCCTTCCTCCGGCTCGACATGGACTTCTTCGTACTCGAAGCCGCGGTCTTCCGGGGTGCTGTGAAGAAAACTGCCGCCAGGATAAAGGAGAAAGGATTGGGCGAAGTAGAGGACGGCGCCAAAGCCGAGGTAGACCAGCACGGCCATCCTGATGAACACCCAAATCACGCCGCTGGCTCCCTCTTTCGTCTTGTCCGCGCGGGCGGTCTTCCCGGACGCGTTGGCCTCGTCAGTCGTCATAAACCGGGCTCCTTGTCCTTCGCCGCGTTACGCGGCGGCGTCTTCCGGCAGGGATTCGCCGTAGGCGTGGAGGCGGGCGACGATAGGCTCCACTTCGATGAACTCCATGAGTCCGGCCCGCAGCTTCGCCACGCCGGGCAGGCCCTTGAGGTAGCCCGCGTAGTACTTGCGGAACTCGACGACGCCGCGCCGCTCGCCCTTGTGCGCGGCGGAGAGGCGCAGGTGGCGGATGCAGGTCTCTATGCGCTCTTGGGGCGGCGGGGGCGGCAGATGCTCTCCCGTCGCCAGGTAGTGCTTCGTTTCCTGGAACAACCAGGGGTTTTGGATGGCGCCGCGGCCGATCATGACGCCGTCGCATCCGGTGGCCAGCATGCGTTGCGCCGTCTCTGGAGAGAAGACGTCGCCGTTCCCGATGATAGGAATGCTGACGGCGGCCTTCACCTTTTCAAGCCACTGCCACGCGGCCTCGCCCTTGTGGCCTTGGTCCCGGGTGCGGCAGTGAATGGTGAGCGCGGCGGCGCCGCATTGCTCCACCATGCGCGCCACATCCTCTATCACGATGCTCTTCGGGTCCCAGCCCAGGCGGGTTTTTACGGTGACGGGCAGGCGCGTTCCGGCGATGACCGAGCGGACGATGGCCTCGAAGCGGTTGAGATCCTTGAGCAGGCCGGCGCCGGCGCCCCGTTGGGCCACATTCTTGACCCAACAGCCGCAATTAATATCGATGAAATCCGGCCCCGCCGCTTCCGCCACTTGGGCCGCCCCTTCCATGGACGTTTCGAGGCCGCCGAAGATCTGCACGGCCACGGGGCGTTCATCGTCGCGCACGCGTATCTTCCGCAGCGTCCGTTCGACGTCGCGGATGAGGGCCTCGCTGCTCGCGAACTCCGTGTAGACCAGGTCCGCGCCGTGGTCCTTGCAAATGCGCCGGAAGGGGATGTCCGTGACGTCCTCCATCGGCGCGAGGGCCAGGGGCTGTTCGATGTCTATGGAGCCGATCCGCATAGGGCCTTTCCGTTGCTTCGGGTTGCGCGGCCCACGTCCGGGGGGCGCGGAGCCTACCTTTTCCGTTCCACAGTGTACTGAATGGGCGCCGATCCGCGCAAAACCGGGCCATTCTTGGGGCGGTGGCCGGTTCTCCTTGACACCAGGCCCGTTTTGCGGGACACTCTTCCAGTGTGGGCCAAAGACCGGCCCGGATCCGTTACGAGTTCCCGCGAAACCTGGCGCAAACCCATGGGATTCACGCCGAGCATTGACTAAACGCTATATCATCGACCGATTCACGGACCGGGGCTTCGCCGTGCTGGAGGGCGAGGACGGCGGCCTGGATCTGCCTCGGGACCTGCTCCCTCCCGGCGCGCGGGAGGGCGACGTCCTCACCGTGGAGGGCGATCTGACCCACGGCGAACCGGACATCGCGATCGCCATAGACAAGGAAGCCACGGCGCAACGCCGAGCCACGCTGCGGGACAAGCGGAACCGGCTCCGGCGCGGGCCCTCGGGAGACCTCAAGCTATGATGTGGAAACACCGGCTGTTCGCGGCGGCGCTGGGTTGCCTACTGACGTGGCTCGCGGCGGCGCTGGAGCTGCACTTCATCGACGTGGGCCAAGGCGACGCCGTCCTGATCCGGAGCGAAACGGGCCAGACCGCCTTGTACGACGGCGGCGATTGGAACACCGGCGCCTTGCAATACCTCCGGGACCTTGGCGTGAACCGCTTGGATTTGGTGATCGCGTCGCACAATCACGCGGACCACATCGGCGGGCTGGTGGACATCATCCGCGCCTACGAGCCGCCCTATTTCATGGACAACGGCATCCCCCACACCACGCGGACTTATGAGCATCTCCTCGACGCGTTGGACGAAGCAGACAGCCGATTGCTGGAGCCCGAGGCCCGGACGATCCAGTTGGGCGCCGTGTCCTTGCGCGTGTTGCCGCCGCCGGGTGTGGCTAGTTGGGGCCACAACGACAACAGCGTGGGCGTGATTATCGAGTACGGCGCCTTCCGCGCTTCCCTGACGGGCGATGCGGAGCCGGACCAGTTCGAATGGTGGCGCGAGCGTCACGCGGACCTCTTCGCGGAGGTGCACGTCCATAAGTCGAGCCATCATGGCAGCGTCAACGGGGACACGGAGACGAGCATGGCGCTGTTGAGCCCCGAGACGGTGGTGATTTCCTGCGGACGGGACAACCGCTATGGCCACCCCCATGAGGAGACCCTGGCCCTCTACGC
>SLHB01000086.1 GCA_007136375.1 Candidatus Hydrogenedentota bacterium | reverse complement strand
CTTGTCGAGATCGCTGCCGAATTGGGAGAAGGCCTCCAGCTCCCGGTATTGGGCAAGGTCGATGCGCAGGGTGCCCGCCACTCGTTTCATCGTCTTGATCTGAGCGGCGCCGCCGACCCGGGACACGCTGATGCCCGGGTTGATGGCCGGACGGACGCCGGAGTAGAACAAGTCGCTCTCCAGATAGATCTGCCCGTCCGTGATGGATATCACGTTCGTGGGGATGTACGCGGACACGTCGCCGGCCTGGGTCTCGATGACGGGAAGGGCCGTTAGGCTGCCGCCGCCCCTGGCGTCGCTCAACTTGGCCGCCCGTTCCAATAGCCGGGAGTGGAGGTAAAAGACGTCGCCAGGGTACGCTTCCCGGCCCGGCGGACGCCGCAGCAACAAGGAAAGCTGCCGGTAGGCCGCCGCATGCTTCGTCAGGTCGTCGTAGACAATGAGCGCGTGCTGCCCCCGGTCCCGGAAGAACTCGCCAATGGCGCACCCGGCGTAGGGCGCGAGATACTGCATCGGCGCGGACTCGGCGGCGGAGGCGCTGACGACGATGGTGTAATCCATCGCGCCGTATTCCTTGAGCTCCTCGACGACCCGCGCCACTGTCGAACGCTTTTGCCCGACGGCCACGTAAATGCAAATGACATCTGTGGCTTTCTGGTTGATAATCGTATCAATCGCGATGGCCGTCTTACCCGTCTGCCGGTCGCCGATGATGAGCTCCCGCTGGCCGCGGCCAATGGCGGTCATGCTGTCGATGGCCTTCAACCCGGTCTGAAGCGGCTCTCTCACCGGTTGCCGGTCCACGATGCCGGGCGCCGTTTGTTCGATCGGGTAATACTCGTAATGCGCCAGGGGTCCGCGGCCGTCGACCGGCTCGCCCAGGGCGTTCACAACACGGCCGGTCAACGCCTCGCCCGCGGGCACCGAGGCGATGCGCTCCGTCCGTGTAACGGTGTCGCCTTCCCCGATGCGTTCGTATTCGCCCAGGAGTACGGCGCCGACATTGTCTTCTTCTAGGTTGAGCGCCAGCCCCATGAGCCCATGGGGAAACTCGAGCAACTCCCCCGCCATGACATTGTCCAGCCCGTATATGCGGGCGATGCCGTCGCTGGCCTGGATGACCGTGCCGACTTCGCTGATGTCCACCGCGCCATCGTAGCCCGCCACGTGGCGTTTGATGATTTCGGTGATCTCAGTCGCTTGTAATTTCATCGATCAACATCTCCTCTTCCAGGAGGGCCTCGCGGAGGCGGTTCAATTGGCTGCGCACGCTTCCATCGATGACGCGTCCTTCGACCCGGGCCACAACGCCGTCAATAATCGCCGGGTCCACGTGAAGTTCAATCCGCACGGTCTTTCCCGTGGCGCGCGCCAGGGCCTCGCGGATGCGCTCGGCCTGTTCCCCGGTGAGCGGCTCGGCCGTGGTCACCGCCGCCTCGATACGGTTCAGCCGTTCGTCGGCGAACCCTTCGAACCGGGCGGCCACGGCGCCGGCGAGCTGAGTCCGGTTACGGCGCACCAACAGGTGGAGAAGGCGCTGAACCTCGTCTGGACATTGCTCCAAAGTGTCAAGCGCGACGTCCAGCAGCTCGATACGGCGTTCGGCGCCGATGGCGGGGTTGAGCAAAAAGTGGCGAAGCCCATCGTTCGACGCGAGCAGCTCGTGGAAGTGGTTCAACGCTTCCATCGCCGGCTCCAGCCGCGCGGCGTCCTCGATGGCCGCGGACAACCCGCCCGCGTAGCGCTCGGCTATCATCAAATGCCTCATGGGCGCCGCTCCAGATCGGAGACAAAGGCTTCGACGCGCTCGCCCACCGTGGCCTCCGAGCGTTCCCGCTCGTACCGTTCCTTCAGCCGCTCGATGGCCCGGTCCACAAGTTCTTGCTTCATGCGCTTGGCCGCTTCGAGCTGCTCGACGTGGATCCGTTCCTCGGCTTCCGATTCAATCTGCGCGACGTTCTGCTCCGTCGCCGCCTGAATGGCCTCCCGGGTGTTCACAATGAGTTCGTGGGTTTGCCGCGCGATGCGCATGCGCTCCTCGTCGAGGTGGCTCAAGCGCTCTTGCGCGGCCCGCTTCTGGGCCTCCGCTTCCTTGGCGGCCTCTTCGGCCCATTGGAGGCGGTTGCGCAGTTCGGCGATTTGGCGATCAAGAAAGCTCAGCAACGGCTGGCGCCCAAAGCGCACCGCCAACACCACCACCACCCCAGCGTTAAGCGCGTCGAACAGGAACTGGGACATGGAGCGCCGGAAATCCGCCCGCCGGAACTCCGGCCGGTTGCGGTACTCGCTAACGAAAGCGATGTCCGCCGCCAACGCTTCGTCCGCCGGATGGCGCCGGGGGCTCTGCATGTGAAGCACGTACTCGTCGCTCAGGATGGTCTCGAGATAGCGATCATGGTCGTCGCCATGGGCCTCCAGATAAGCCGCGCTCAAGCGGGGCGGGCCAAAGGCCGCGAATGTGAAGATCGCGATGGCGGCGTACGCGGCCGCGGTCCATAGGAGAAAGCGCTTCACCGGGCTCAATTTAACCGCCCTCCCGGTCCGCTCAGGCGCCTGGCGATGGCCTCCTCAATCTCAGGCACGAGGGCGCCGTAGTGTTCCCGTTCTTCCGCCAACTGCTCTTGCAGGCCGTGGCGGTGTTTCTCGATCTCCCGCTCCGTCTCCCGCTTGTGCTCGGCGATGAGCCTCCACCGCTCCTCAAGGGCCCGGCGGCGCGCTTGCTCGATCCGCTCGGCGGCGAGCCGGCGCGCGGAAGACAACTCGCGTCCGTAGTACGCCTCAAGGCGCTCGGCGTCGAAGCGGTGCTGTTCGGCCCGGGTCTCGTCATTCTCCACCTTTGCTTCCCGCCGGTCCATTAGCTCCAGGGCCGGCTTGAGGAAACAGTAGTGCGTCACCACCAGGAAGATGGCGAAGAGCACGAGCTGAACCAGCAATGTCAGGTTGATGGAAACCATGGCGCCTCCCGCGCGTTCCGGCGGCTCAGACCAGTACGAAGACTAGAAGCAGGGCGACCACGAGGGAGTAAATCCCGGTGGACTCGGAGACGGCCTGGCCGATAAGCATCGTCCGGGTGAGCAGTCCCGCGTTCTCGGGGCTGCGGCCGATGGCCTCGCAAGCCTTGCCCGCGGCGAAACCCTGGCCAATGCCGGGCCCGATGGCGCCAAAGCCCATGCAAATGCCCGCGCCGATGAAGGAGGCCACGCGCAGGATGTCGCTGGCGGTCAGGTCGGCCACGGCGGGCGCCGCCTCCGGTTGCGCCGCGACCGTGTCAACAAGCATCGCAATTGTGCTGATATCCATTCGAAATGTCCTTTACTCCAGCGCGGCTGCGCCGCGATT
>SLHB01000152.1 GCA_007136375.1 Candidatus Hydrogenedentota bacterium | reverse complement strand
GAAGCGCCGCGGCCACGCCACGCCCCATCACCGTAGAATCGCTGCAACGCACGCGCATTCCCGCCTCCTCTCCCGGGCGTTCTCAGCCCAGCTCCGCGCCCTGGCCGGAATGCAAGCCAACGCCGCCGCCCTCAATCACCGAAAGCTTCAGCCTGCATGGCGGCGGCCGGTCAGGCAACCCGGCCAGGGGCCTGGCCTCACGTCATTCGCTGCTGGCCGCGCGGAGCACGACGGCGGGCTCCAGAGGCCGCACGCTCACCCGATCCCCCACGCTCCAGGGACTGTTCGGATGGGTCTGCACGGCGACGATGCGGTCTTGGATAAGCACGCGGTAGGTTTGGTCGTGTCCCTTGAATTCCCGGGTCAGGATTTCGCCGCCGGGAACGCCGTCCACCATGGGTTCGATGGAAAGTTGCTCGGGACGGACGGACAGCAACACTTCGCCCGTGGCCGTGTGATCCAGGGGAAGGTTGCCCAACAGGGTTTCCGCGTGGAGGCCCCGCGCCGTGGCTTCGATGAGGTTCGTGGCGCCAAGGAACTGCGCAACGAAGGAGCTGGCGGGTTGACGGTAGAGTTGCTCCGGGACGCCGGTCTGTTCGAGCTTACCCGCGTTCATCACCCCTAGGCGGCCCGCCATGGTGAGGGCCTCCTCTTGGTCGTGCGTAACCAGGATGGCGCTCATGCCGGAGCGCTTGAGCAGGTCCCGCACTTCCGTCCGCGTGGCCTGCCGCAGGCCCGCGTCGAGGTTGCTGAAGGGCTCGTCTAACAGGAGCAGGCGCGGCGACGGCGCGATGCTTCGGGCCAGGGCCACCCGTTGCTGTTGACCGCCGCTCAGTTGGGGCGGAAAACGTTCCGTGACGTGGGAGAGTCCGACCATAGCGAGGACTTCCTCCGCCCGCTTCCGAGCCGCCCGCCGGGCGAGGCGATGCAGGCCGAACATCACGTTCTCCAGCACGCTCAGGTGAGGAAAGAGGGCGTAGTCTTGAAACACAAAGCCGACGCCCCGGTCCTCGGGCGGCGTGTGCGCGCCTGGCCCGGCGATGACGCGGTCACGCAGGCGCACCACGCCGGCGCAAGGACGCTCGAAGCCCGCGATGATGCGGAGCGCCGTTGTCTTCCCGCATCCCGAAGGCCCAACGAGGGCGAAGATCTCGCCGTCCTCCAAGGTGAAAGTGACGCCGCCCAGGACGAGGGGGTCGCCGGGGTTGAATCGTTTGTGGAGGTCCTCCACCGCAAGCAAGGGCGTCATGATGACCGGCCACGCTCCTGAAGTTGCAACATGCCCACGAACAGGCCGCTGAAAACGAGGATGGTCAGGGCGTACGGCGCCGCCTCCGCGAACATGGCCTCGTCAATGTAGCCCCACACATTGACCGCGAGCGTCTGATAGTTGAGCGGCGCCAGTAGAAACGTGATGGGAAGCTCTTTCATACAGGATAGAAACACGAAGGCCATCGCCGCAAACAGGCCGCGCTGGATGATGGGAAAGGTCGCGCGCAGGAAGGCCTGGACCGGCCCGTAGCCCAAGAGCCGGGCGGACTCCTCCAGATGGGGCGCGGCCTGGTACATCGCGCTGCGGACGGGGCCCATGGCCTCGGCGAGGTAATGGATGCCCAGGGCGTAAATGAGGAGAAAGCGGGTCTGGTACAGGATCGGCGCGGTCTGCAACGCGAAAAAGATCAAGCCGAGCCCCACCGCCAGGGCCGGCGTCGCATAGCCGAGGTAGGCGGTCCGTTCGAGGAAACGGGTTAGCGCGCCCGGATAACGCACGCTCAAGTACGCCAAGGGGGCCGCCAACACCGCGGCGGTCAACGCGGCGGGCGCGCTTACGCTCACGGAATGCCACAGCGACTCCGCCAACCCGCTCCAGGCGCCGGGGCGCCCCGCGCCGCCGCCCCCTTGGGTGAGCCAGTAGAATATCGAGCTGAGCGGAATGACCAGGCACACCAAGGCCACGGCGCCGGTGAAGCCATAGGCCGGGAGGGCCCAACGCCCGAGGGCGGGCTTCACATGGGTCCGCGCGGCGCCGCCGCCGGTGCGGTGCAGCACGAGGCCGCGGAGGAACCGGGCCTCCAGGAAGAGCACCGCGCCCGTGAGCGCGAGCAGGAACAGGCCAAGCCACGCCGCGTAGGTCCGGTCAAAGGCGGCGACGTACTGGAGGTAGAGGGCGTAGCTGAAGGATTCGTAGCGCATCAAGCTCACGACGCCGAAGTCGCTCATTACATGGAGCCAGACCAATAGCGTGCCCGATGCATAGGCTGGACGAAGCTGAGGCCAGACGACCTTTCGCGCGACCTCCCATGGGCCATGGCCCAAGGAGCGGGCCGCCTCCTCCAGGGCGGGATCCAAGCCGAGCAAGGCGGAGCGCAGGTTCACGTAGAGATAGGGGAAGTTGCAGATGCTCAGCGCAAGTAGGGCGCCGGTGTATCCGCTGAGCCGGGGCAGTTCGAATCCCAGGAGCTGGGCCGACGTGCCATAGGGCCCGCCCGCGGCGAGATAGCCATAGGCCATGAGATAGGGCGGAATGGCCAGGGGAAGGATGCCCAGCAGATTCACCCAGCGGACAAACCGGATCCGCGTGCGCGCCGTTAGCCAGGCCAAGGGCAACGCGACAACGGTGCTGACCGCGAGCACTCCCACGCACAGGGCGAGCGTGTTGCCCAACAGCACGGCGTTGCGCTGCCGGAACACGATGCCGGTGAGTTCCCCCGCTTCAGCGCCAAAGGCCCGCCAAACGAGGTAGCCTATGGGAATCGCCACCGCCACGGCGATAAGCGCGGCGGTGGCGAGAAGCAGAACCGGCGGCCTATGTGTGGGCCCCCGGGAGCGAATCAGAGGACCGCCGCCTCCCGCAGAAGGCCCAGCGTGCCTCCCGCGTCCTTTAACGCCTCAAGGCGCACATCCGGCGCCAGCTCCAGCAGCTCGTCCAAGGGAACGAGCGCCTGGTGCGGCGCGGCCCGGCCGTTAACAGGATACTCGAACACATCGTCCGTGAAGTAGGACTGGGCGCCTTCCTGGAGCAGAAAATCGATGAACCGGTGGGCGGCGCCGTGGCGGCCGCTGGTTCGCAACACAGCGGTGCCGGCGTAGTTCACAAGGTTGCCCGCGTCCTTCGGGCCGAAGAACACCTGCTCCACGGGGTAATCCGGATCCTGGTCCCGCATGCGAAGCAAATAGTAGTGATTGGTGATGGCCCCGTCGATCTCACCCGCCGCCAAGGCCTGGAGCAAGGCCGTGTTATTGGCGTAGGCTTCCGCGCCGTTGGCGCGCATCGCCTCGACCCACGCTTTCGCGGCGTCGTCGCCATGCATCTCGCGCAGCGCCGTCACAAAGACCTGAAAGGACGCGTTC
>SLHB01000443.1 GCA_007136375.1 Candidatus Hydrogenedentota bacterium | reverse complement strand
TGGACGCCCTCTTCGACAACGGGCGCCATGGCCGCACGGTGTTGGGCGCGGGCAACCGTCCGTTGAAGTCGCTGAGCGACATGCTCAAGGGCAAGCAAGGCCGGTTCCGGCAGAATCTGCTGGGCAAACGCGTGGACTACTCGGGCCGGTCCGTCATCGTCGTCGGGCCGGAGCTGAAGCTGCACCAGTGCGGCCTGCCGAAGAAGATGGCGCTGGAGCTGTTCGAGCCTTTCATTATCCGTGAACTCAAGGAGCGCGGGGCCGCCACGACCATCAAGGCCGCCAAGCGCATCATCGCTCAAGGCGCGTCCGAGGTCTGGGACATCCTGGAAGAAGTCATCCAGGACCATCCCGTGCTGCTCAACCGCGCGCCGACCTTGCACCGGTTGGGCATCCAGGCCTTCGAGCCCGTGCTCATCGAGGGCAAGGCGATCCGTATCCATCCCCTCGTGTGCGCCGCCTTCAACGCCGACTTCGACGGCGACCAGATGGCCGTGCACGTGCCGCTCATGCCCGCGGCGCAGCTTGAAGCGCGCCTGCTCATGATGGCGTCGACCAACATCTTTTCGCCGTCCAATGGCGAGCCCATTGTGTCGCCGAGTCAGGATATCGTTCTGGGCGTGTCCTTCATCACGAAGCAGCGCAATGGCGCCAAGGGCGAATGGAAACCGGAATGGACCGGCAAGAACGGGGAGATCCTCGAGCCCGGCCGGGTGTACCCGGACACGGCCTCGGTCCTCGTCGCCTACGAGATGGGCGAGGTGGACCTGCACGCGGCCGTGAAAGTCTGGGACGAGGGCGAGATTCTGGACACGACCGTGGGCCGGGTCATCTTCAAGGAGCACCTGCCCCCGGAGATCCCCTTGCGCGACGTGAACCGGGAGCAGAACAAGCAATCCATCGGCGACGTCATCGCCCGGGCGTATCAACGCTTGGGCCACGCGAAGACCGTGGAGTTGAGCGACAGCCTCAAGCGCGCTGGGTTCAAGTACGCCACCCTGTCCGGCATCTCCATCGCCGTGTCGGACATGCCCGTGCCGGAAGTGAAGACGCAGCTCATCGAGGAGGCGCAGAAGGAAGTCGAGCGCATCGATGAGATGTACCAGAACGGGCTCATCACCGAGGGCGAGCGCTACAACAAGGTCATCGACCAGTGGACCTATACGAGCGACGCCGTCAGCGACGCGATGATGGATACGCTGGCCAACCGGGATGACGGGTTCACCGGCGTATACCTGATGATGAGTTCGGGCGCGCGCGGTTCGAAGCAACAGATTCGTCAGCTTTCCGCCATGCGCGGGCTGATGGCCAAGCCTTCCGGGGACATCATCGAATCGCCGATCACGTCCAACTTCCGCGAAGGACTGACTGTGCTGGAGTATTTCATCTCCTCCCACGGCGCGCGGAAAGGCTTGGCGGACACGGCCTTGAAGACCGCCGACGCCGGGTACCTTACCCGCCGGCTTGTTGACGTAGCCCAGGACGTGACCATCGAGGAAGACGATTGCGGCACGTTAAGCGGCGTTTGGGTGGAGGCCCTCATGGAGGGCGCGGACACCATCGAACCGCTTCAAGAGCGTCTTGTGGGCCGCTACACCCTGGACGAAATCACCGTTCCCGGCGAACCTAAGCCGATCGTGGAGGCCAATCACGAAATCAACGAGGCCAAGGCCTCCGAGATCGTCGAGAAGGGATTGCCCGGCGCGCGCATCCGCTCCGTCCTTACCTGCCAGTCCCGCCGAGGCGTTTGCGCCAAGTGTTATGGACGGAACCTGGCCACCGGACAGCTTGTGGAATTGGGCGAGGCCGTCGGCATCATCGCGGCCCAGTCCATCGGCGAGCCCGGTACTCAGTTGACCATGCGCACCTTCCATATTGGCGGCGCGGCGAGCCGTCAGGTGGAGGCGAGCGAAGTCAAGATGACCGAAAGCGGCGTGGTCCAGTACCGCAACGTGCGCACGGCCCTGAACCGTGAGGAAGAGCGCGTGGTGCTCAACCGCGGCGGCGAGATCGTGGTCATGAACAACGAGGGCAAGGAGTCGCAGCGCTTCACCGTGCCCACGGGCGCGGTCCTGGCGGCCGAGGACGGACAGAAGCTTCGCAAGGGCCAGGTTGTGCTGAAGTGGGACCCGTACAACGTGACCATCGTGGCCGAAGCGACGGGACGCGTCCATCTGGAAGGCATGGTGGAAGGCGTGACCATGCGCGTGGACATCAACCCCGAGTCTGGCATGGCCGAGCGCGTCATCACCGAGCACAAGCAGGATCTGCACCCTCAGATCACGATCTTGGGCGACAAGGACGAGGTCTTGGCTTACGCGACCGTGCCGGCCAAGACTCACGTCATGGTGGAGGACGGGCAAGAGGTGTTGGCCGGCGATTTGCTGGCGAAGACGCCGCGCCAGTTCTCCAAGACCAAGGACATCACCGGCGGTTTGCCCCGGGTGGCGGAGTTGTTCGAGGCCCGTCAGCCCAAGGACCCCGCGATTATCAGCCACATTGACGGCATTGTCGAGCTGGGCAGCGCCAGCAAGGGGATGCGCAAGGTCAAGGTCATCCCCGACGTGGGTAAGGAGCGGGAATACACGGTGCCGCCCGGCAAGCATTTGAACGTCCACGCCGGGGACCGGGTGTACGCCGGTCAGCGTCTGACCGACGGCCCCATCATCCTCCAAGACATCTTGGAAGTGCAGGGCGAGGACATGCTGCGGAAGTATCTCCTGGACGAGATCCAGCAGGTGTACCGGCTGCAGGGCGTGAAGACCAACGATAAGCATATCGAGGTCATCATCCGCCAGATGCTGCGCAAGGTCCGCATCAAGGACGATCCGGGCGATACATCCTTCCTGGCGCACGAAGAGGTGGACAAGATCCGGTTCAGCGAAATCAACGCGCAGACCCTGAACAAGGGCGGCCGCAACGCCGAGGCGACGCCCATTCTGCAAGGCATCACGAAGGCCGCGTTGAGCACGGAAAGCTTCGTTGCGGCGGCCTCGTTCCAACAGACCACCAGGGTGTTGACGGAAGCCGCCTTGAGCGGCAAACGCGACTACCTGCGCGGTCTCAAGGAAAACGTGATCATCGGCCACCTCATTCCGGCCGGAACGGGCAGCCCCCATTATCAGGATACCCAGCCGGAGATTGCGGAAGACGCGACCCAGGATTTCAGCGAAGACCTCGCCGTGGGCGGTTTCGATCCCTTCGGCCCCGGCCCGTCCGGCGATGACGGAGACTATGAAGATGCCGCGCCGGCGGCGGAGAGCGGGGACGGCGCGGATACGGGCGAAGAACAAGAGCGGGACGACATCACGGCGTAAGCAGCCGGCCCGTATTCGGTTTGCCGGCGGGCCGCGGGCTT
>SLHB01000360.1 GCA_007136375.1 Candidatus Hydrogenedentota bacterium | reverse complement strand
GAAGCCATGGCCCGGCGCTTTCCCGAAGCGGGCGCGCCTGGAGCGGACGCAAGCCGGAGCCGCTTCGTCTTCGACGGCGTGCCCATTGTCAACGGCGCCTTTTCGCAATCGAGCTTGCTCCTCAACCGGCGGCTCCGCGAGATCGTGCGCGCCTTCGCAGGAAGGCCACGGCGGGTGCTGGACCTGTACTGTGGGACCGGCAACTTTTCGCTGTTGTTCACGGACCATGGGGAAGTCACGGGGATAGACGGCGACGCCGTGGCGATTGACGCCGCGCGGAGCACGGGCGTGGGCCGGTTTCTCCGGGGAGGTCCGGGACGGATGGCCAAACTTTTGCGCAACGAGGCCTGGGATCTCGTCGTCTTGGACCCGCCCCGGGCTGGCGCGAAAGAGTTGCAAGAGGCGTTGGCGCGGGCGAAAACCGAGGCGATCGTCTATGTCTCTTGCGATCCCGCGACGCAGGCGCGCGATATCGCCGCCCTGTCCGCTGGGGGATGGCTTGTGGATCGGGTCATGGCGGTGGACCTGTTTCCCCAGACGGCCCACGTGGAGGCGGTCTGCCGCCTCATCCGGCCCCACTAGCCGTGAGGCCAAGAAGGCGCCTTGGCGAGGCCCGCTCCCGCACGCCCCGGGTTGGCAAGGGACGCGTCCATGGCCTACACTGCCTCTGCGTGCTGGCGTGGTCCGCGGCGCGGGGAATGGCCGGACAGGCTGGGATTGAGAACGTAACGCGGCGTAAGGAGGATAAGGCACGATGGCGTTGACGTGGCGGGACATGGCGTTTCTAGGGCCCGCGCTGGCCGTGGCGTTCATGATGGCGGGAACGGGCGCGGCTGGCGGCGAAGAACAGACGGCCCGGGGCTACGTCTTCGAGGATCTCAACGCCAACGGCGTCCGGGATCCGGGCGAACCTGGGGTCCCGGGCGTGGGCGTCTCGAACGGCGTGGATGTCGTTACCACCGATGATCGGGGACGGTACGAGATTCCGGTGGAGGACGACACGATCCTCTTCGTAATAAAGCCGCGGGACTATATGACGCCGGTGAGCGAGGATCAGATCCCAGCGTTCTACTACATTCACAAGCCGGACGGAGCGCCCGCCCTGCATTACCCCGGCGTGGAGCCCACCGGCGATCTGCCCGGGCGCGTCAATTTTCCGTTGCGCGCGCGGCCGGAGCCGGAGCGTTTCCGCGCCGTGGTGTTTGGGGATCCCCAGCCGCGGAACATGGAGGAGGTCGAGTACATCGCCCGCGACGTGGTGGACGGCCTCATCGGCGTGGACGCGGCCTTCGGCGTGACGCTGGGGGACATCGTCTTCGATGACCTGGATCTGTTCGAGCCCCTCAACGCCGTGATTGGCCACATCGGTATTCCTTGGCGCAACATCCTCGGCAACCACGACATCAACTTCGACGCCAGCAATCACCGCCACGCCACCGAAACGTTTCAGCGCGTCTACGGCCCTCCGTACTACGCCTTCGCCCATGGCCCCGTCTTCTTCCTCATGCTCGACAATGTCCACTGGCAGGGCGATGGACACGTAAGCCGCCTCGGCGCGGACCAACTCCGTTTCATCGAAAACGCCCTGACGCTTGTCGACCCGGATCAGCTTGTCGTTATGTTCATGCACCATCCGATTACGTCCACGGAGGACCGGGAGGAGCTCTTCGCGCTTCTGGAGGACTTCCCGAACACCGTGTCCGTGTCGGCGCAGTGGCACCGCATGTCCCACAAGTTTCTTGGCCCCGAGGACGGTTGGCCGGGCGAGCGCCCGCACCATCACATCGTTCACGGGACCGTGTCCGGCAGTTGGTGGGCGGGCCACCCCGACGAACTGGGCGTGCCCCACGCCACCATGTCCGATGGGACGCCCAACGGGTATTCCATATTCACCTTCGACGGCGCCAATTATTCCTTCGAATACTTCGCCGCGCGCAGGCCCGAGGATTACCAGATGAATATCCACGCGCCCGATGAAGTGTCCCGGAGCGAGGCCGGAGAGACAGCGGTGGTGGCGAATGTCTTCGCGGGCTCCAGCCGGAGCGTCGTGGAGATGCGCTTGGGGGGCGCGGGACCGTGGCGGGCGCTGGAGCGCGTGGAGCGGCCAGACCCGAATTACGAACGGCTCAAGGAGGTGGAGCAAGCGGTAATCGAAGCCTTTGAAGAAGCGGAGACGGATCCGCCCGCGGAGTTGGGCCGGACCCTGCCCAGTCCCCGCGACTCCACGCATATATGGGAAGGGACCTTGCCGGACATGCCCGAAGCCGGAACCCATCTCATCGAAATCCGGGCCACGGACATGTTCAACCAGGTCTATAACGGACACCGGGTCATCCGCGTCACGGAAGACTGAGGGCCGGGCAGGCTCGCGGGGGCTAGCTGCCCCGCTTCTGCGCGATGGCGCTAATCTCGGCCATTTCCTCCTCGGAAAGCTGGAAGTCGCTGATGGCGAAGTTGCTCCGCCGATGCTCGGGCGTGGCCGCCTTGGGGATCACCGCCACCTTGTCCTGCTGCACGAGCCAGCGCAGGCACACCTGGGCGGGCGTCTTATCCTGGCGGACGGCGATCCGGCGTATGGTCTCATCGCGCAACGCCGCGCCCCGGGCGATGGGGCTGTAGGCGGTGATCATGATGTCCCGCCCCTGGCACCACGCCACGGTTTCGCTCTGATTCTTGAGGGGATGGTATTCGATCTGGTTCGTGAGGATGTGCGCGTGCTTGACCGCCTCCGTCATGAGCTTGGGCCCGAAATTGCTCACGCCTAGGTGCAGTATCTTCCCTGCTTCCTGCAATTCCGCCAGGGCCGCCAAGGTTTCTTCCAAGGGCGTGGTGCGGGGCGGCCAGTGCATGAGCATGAGATCCAGGTAGTCCACGCCGAGGGCGGCCAAGCTGGCTTCCGCCGCCTTGCGCGCCCGGTCCGCCGGGAAGTCGTCGGGCCAGATCTTGCTTACGAGGAAGATGGACTCCCTAGCGACGCCCGAGGCGCGCATGGCCCGGCCCACCTCGGCCTCGTTTTGGTACATCCGCGCCGTGTCGATGTGGCGGTACCCCACGGCGATGGCGTCCGCCACCGCTGCTTCGCACGCTTCGCCGGCCAATCGCCAAGTGCCAAACCCTAGGGCGGGCGCCGTGGCCCCCTGTACGCGCACGGTTAGCGCCATAGCTCCTCCTCCCATTTCCGCTCGATCTTCCGCCGCGCATGATACGGGCCGGGGACGCCCGCCGCAACCCGGCCCCTTCACCCCCGCTTGGCCGCCGCGCATCAGCGGAACTGGCGCGTACGGTCAATCGCCAAAGACGCCGTCTTCCTCCCGGCCAAAGCCTTCGAGGGTCATCACGCCGTCATCTTCGATGGTGAGGAGCG
>SLHB01000333.1 GCA_007136375.1 Candidatus Hydrogenedentota bacterium | reverse complement strand
GGTCCTGCCGGATGGGCGTCTGCGGGTCGTGCGGCATGATGATCAACGGCGAGCCCAAGCTGGCCTGTCACGCCTTGTTGCGGGACTACGCGCCGGGGCCCGTCCGCGTCGAGCCCTTGCAGCATTTTCCAGTGGAGAAAGACTTGGCCGTCGACATGGACGGGTTCATGGACAAGCTGCGCCACGTCAAGCCCTACGTCATCCGGGACGACGTGAACGACACCTCGGGCGGAGAATACCGCCAGACGCCCGCCCAGCTCGCCGTCTTCAAGGAGCACACCATGTGCATCAATTGCATGCTGTGCTACTCCGCCTGCCCGGTGATGGCCCTTGACCCCGAGTTCCTCGGGCCCGCCGCCCTCGCCCTGGGCCAACGCTACAACCTCGACTCCCGCGACCAAGGTCAAGCGGAACGGCTGGAGGCCATGGACGGCGAAGAGGGGATCTGGGGCTGCACCTTCGTCGGCGAGTGCTCCGTCGTGTGTCCGAAACACGTGGACCCGGCAGCGGCGCTGCAGAAGGCAAAGATCGACGTTACAAAACAGTGGTACTTGAACCTGGTTCAGCCGAAAGGAGCAGGCAAGTGAGCAGGCCGTACACACGCCCGGCGCCGGGGCCGGCATGGTTCCTTCAACGCCGGAACTGGCTCCTGTTCATCATCCGCGAGGTGACATCGGTCGCGCTAGCGGTCTACCTGATCTTCCTGATCGTGTTTTTCGCGCGGCTCGGAGCGGGCGCGGACGCCTTCGAAGGGTTGTTGGCCACCCTCACCCATCCTCTTGCGCGGTTGGGTCACCTTCTGGCCCTGGCCGCGGCCGTCTGGCACGCCGTGACTTGGTTCAACAACAGCGCCCAAGTCATGCCCATGCGCGTGGGGGTATGGCGGATGCCCGGAGCGGGCGTGGCCATTCTCACGGGCTACGCGCCCTGGCTCATCCTCACTTTGCTCGTCATCTGGGCCGCGAGGCCGTAACACGCTGCGTCCGGAAGGAGAACCGATACCCGTGAGCCGGTCGAACGAAGCATTCTGGTGGTCCCTCTTCACGGCGGGAGGCGTCCTCGGCGCCCTATTCCTCCCCGCGCTCATCCTGACGGCGGGTTTCCTGCTGCCCACCGCCGATCCCACGTTGGCCGCGGAGCGCTCCGAACACCTTTCGGGCCTGCTCGGAGATTGGCTGGCCAAAATCGTCCTAATCGTCGTCCTCGGCCTGTCCTGCTTCATGTGCGCCCACCGGATCCGGCACATGCTCATGGACGTGGGGCTCCGCGGCAAGGCGCACGCCCTCGCCATCGTATGCTATGGCGCGGCGGGCGCCGGCGCCCTCGCCTTCGCCTTCCTCGTGGGCCGCATCTGACCCGCGTCTTATCATCCGCGGCTGGACCCGGGCGCGGCGCCAACGCTCAATAGCCGGCCGCGAGCCCTTCCCGGCGCGGATCCGCGCCGCCCCGCAGCCATCCGTCCCCGCCGATTTCGATGGCCTGAACAGAGCCCGCGGCCCCCATGGCCTCCACGGCGAAGCCCCGGCCCTCCAGGTCCCCACGCAGAGTTCCGTGTTCGTACCAGGGCGCCTCAAGCTCGGCCGGCCCGTTCCGCCCCACCACCCGGGGCGCGTTGATGGCGGCCTGAACATCCATACCGCGGTCAATGACGTTCGTGAGCACATTGAGCGTCACCCCAATGATCCGGGAGCCGCCCGGCGACCCCAAGGCAAGCCGGGGCGCGCCGTCGCGCAACACAAGGGTGGGCGTCATACTCGAACGGGGCCGCTTGCCGCCTTCCGTCTCCGCCGCCGCGCCCAAGGCCGTACGCCGGAGCCGCCAACCTCCCTCCGGCGCGTTCGGAACCAGCGCGCCCTCAGCCGTATAGGGATCGGCGTCGAAATCCGTGAGTTCGTTGTTGAGCAGGAAGCCCCATCCCGGCACGGTCACGGCGGACCCGAAGTGCTGCTCAATGGTCGACGTCAGCGCCACCACGTTGCGATCCCGGTCGACGATGGTGAAGTGCGTCGTCGACACCGCCTCCTCCCGGCCCTCCGGATTGGCCGCCATCTCCACGCCCGGCGGCGTCCCCGCTGGCGCGGGCACATCCAGCGCCGCATCGGGATCCAGCAAGCCACTCCGCTCCCGGGCGTACGCCTTGTCCAACAGCCCCGCCGTGGGGATATCCGCGAAGTCCGCGTCGGCCATGTAAGCGTTCCGGTCGGCGAAGGCCAGATTCTGCGCGTCCACCAAGCGATGGATCGCGCGGGGGCTTCCGAAAGCCGCGTCCGCGAAGTCTGTCTCCTCCAGGATGTTCAACATGAGGCCGAGGGTTGTCCCGCCGCTCGTCGGCATGTTCATCCCGTAAACATCATGGCCCCGGTACGCCACGGACACGGGTTCGCGGAGGACGGCGCGGTAGTTCGCCAGGTCCTCCAACGTCATTACGCCGGGCCGCGACGGGTCGTCCTGGACCGCGCGGACAATGGCCTCGGCGATGGGGCCTTCGTAGAACGCCGCCACGCCCTCTTCCGCGATACGCTCCAGCGTGTCCGCCAGCTCCGGATTCGCGAAGCGGTCACCGGCTTGGAGCGGGCCGCCGTCCGGCCCGGAGAACAGCGCCTCCGTCGCGGGATACCGCTCGATACGGTCCCAGTGCGCCGCCACGTTCCGCGCGAAGGGCGCGGTCACGATGAAGCCGTCCCGCGCCAGACGAATGGCCGGCCGCAGCGTCTCCGCCAGGGTCATTGAGCCGTGGCGCTCCACGGCGTACGCCACCGCGGCCAACGTGCCCGGAACGCCGACGGCGCTCCCGCCCGTGGCCCGCTCCCGGAACGGAACCACCCCGCCATCCTCATCGAGGAACGCATCGGGCTGGAACGCCCTCGGCGCCTCCTCCCGGCCGTCCAAGGCCACGACCTCGCCGGAAGCCGCGTCGTACGCCACCATGAACAGCCCGCCGCCGATCCCGCTCGCGTAGGGCTCCGCCACATTGAGCGTGAATTGGACCGCGGCCATCGCGTCGAAAGCGTTGCCGCCCGCCCGCAGGATCTCCAGGCCCGCCATCGTCGCGTGGTGCGAAGAGGCCGCCACCATGGCGTTCCGCGCCACGAACGGCCCCGCCGCGCCGGGCCCAAAGTGCTCATGAAACGCCGCCGGCGCCTCCGGATCCGCGGGCTCCAGACCCGCGTCCGCCTCCGCCCCGGCCCCAACGCCGCACACCAACGTCAAGAGCGCACAAACCGTCAACACACGCCTATCCATGAGCGTCCCCTTTGCTTGTTCCGCCGCGCGCCAATACTCATCAAAGCGCCAACATACCACGGGCGCGGCGATTGGAAACACTCGCTCAAGCTGGACCCTGGGCCCTTTGTGTTGCGTGTGCTG
>SLHB01000196.1 GCA_007136375.1 Candidatus Hydrogenedentota bacterium | reverse complement strand
TCACGGCGGGCGGGTGGAGCTTCGCTATCCAGCGCATTCTGGAGGCGGCGAGCCGCACAATTCCCTGGATGGCCTTGCTATTCGTTCCCATCCTCCTCGGCATCGGAAGCCTGTACCCTTGGGCCGACCCCGAGTACTTGGCCGGGGATTCCTACGTGGCCGGCAAGACCATCTATTTGAACGCGAATTTCTTCATCGCGCGGGCCCTCGTGTACTTCATCGCATGGACGGCTCTCGCCTACTACCTCAACCAGTTTTCCGCGCGGCAGGACATCACCGCCGAGCCAGAACTTTCGGCCAAGCTGCAACCCATCAGCGCCGCCGGGCTGGTCATATTCGTTTTGACGATGAGTTTCGCGCCCATGGACTGGGCCATGAGTCTGGAGCCGCGGTGGTACAGCTCCATCTACGGCGTCTTGTTCATGGTGGGGCAAGGGCTTACGGTGATCGCCTTTTCCATCATCCTTCTAGCCTGGCTCCGGAACACCGAGCCCTTGAAGGGGTTCATTCAAACCAAGCACTTCCATCATCTCGGAAGCATGCTCCTTGGCTTCGTCGTCTTGTGGGCGTACATCTCCTTTTCACAGTTCCTGATTATCTGGTCGGGCAACATCCCCGACGAGACTCGCTGGTATCTCGACCGGTCCGAGGGCGGCTATCAAGCCGTCAGCATCATCCTCATCGCCTTTCACTTCATTGTGCCGTTCTTCGTGCTGCTTTCGCGCCGGTCCAAGAAGTCGCTGCACATTCTCGTTCCGGTCGCGGCGGGCGTCCTTGTCATGCGGCTGGTTGACATGTTCTGGATCATCGTGCCGGCGTTTTCTCCGAACCTTCTGCGCTTCAACCTGTTGGACATCGCCCTCATCGCGGCCTTCGGCGGCCTGTGGCTCGGGTTGTTCTTCCGGGAGCTGAAGACGCGTCCCCTCCTGCCGTTGCACGACCCGCGGCTCGAGTACGAAGAGGAAGATCACGAAGTCCAGGAGGCTCCCGAGCATGCATAAGGGACATGAACACGATCGCGAACCCGACGTGAGCCAAGGCTACGAAGCTCGCGACGTTAACCCCCGGCCCGTTTGGTGGTTTACTATCGGCCTGCTAGCGCTAACCGTTGGGGTGATGGTCCTCCTTGTCGGAATGCATCGTTTCTTGGAGGGACAATACGGTTCTTCGACGTACCCCCCGGCCGAGGAACGGACGGTTCCGGATGGACCGGTTCTGCAGGCGAATCCCCGTGTGCAACTTGACGCGCTCCGGGAACAGGAGCAGGAAACGCTGACAAACTATGGGTGGGTCGACGAAGAGCAAGGCATCGTCCGCATCCCTATCGAGCGGGCCATGGAGCTTGTCGCTGAACACGGGGCACCCTTTGGCCCGCCGGAACACGCGGATGAGGCCGGCGCGCAGAACCCCGGAAACGGCGAAACCGCGGCTACGGTGTCCGGCTCAAGCGCCAGCGAAGGTTATTGAAGAACGGCCACACTGCCAAGTCCCTTTTTATGGGGACATTTAGGCGATAAACTGGGATTTGCTAGACCCATTTTACGACTTGGTTTGCGATTAACGGAATAGTCCTTTAGGGTATGCCGTTATACCCTAGTAAGTTTACTTGGGGATGCGCCGCGGCCGTCTGGGCGTTCCCCATAGCCGCATCGCCGAAGTTGGGCTTCACGCGGCCATGAGTTGTGACGGCGCCGCCGCGCCGTGGAAAGGACGTCCAAATGATGGGCAAGCGCTTCATGCGGGGGACCCTCTTCGCCCTTCTGACGGGCGCGGCCGGGCTCGCCGCGCACGGACAGGTTCCCGCTCCCCAGCCTCCTGTTCAAGAGGTGGGCATCGACCAGCGCCTTGACGAGCAGATCCCGCCTGATATCGAACTGTTTAACGAAGAAGGCGAAGCGGTTCAGCTCGGCGAGTATTTTGGCGAAAAGCCGGTCATTTTCGCGCTCGTATACTTCAGTTGTCCATCGCAATGCAATCTTGTTTTGGACGGGATCCTGCAAGCATTGCGCGTGCTCAACTTCGACGCGGGCGAGGAGTTTCAAGTGGTCACCGTGAGCTTTGACCCCAGCGACACAGCCGACGTGGCCAAGGCGCGGAAAGTCATGTACAGCGAGATGTACGGGCGCGACGGCGCGGATGAGGGCTGGCACTTTCTCACGGGGGAACAGGACCAGATCACGGCGTTGACCGAGGCCGTCGGCTTCCGGTATGTGTACGACGAGAACACGGAACAGTTCGCCCACTCCAACGGGATCATTCTCGCGACACCGACAGGCCGTATTGCGCAGTACTTCTACGGACTCGAGTACTCTCCGCGGGATCTTCGCCTCGCCATGGTTGAGGCGTCCAACGAGCGTATCGGATCCGTCGTCGACGAGATCTTGCTCCTCTGCTACGCGTACGATCCCACGACGGGCCAGTACGGCGTCGTCATCATGAACATCATCCGTCTCGCGGGCGGGCTCACGCTGCTGGTTCTGGGCGGCTTCGTCTTCATGGCGTTGCGCCGCGAACGGGCGGATGGGCGCTCCCCGCTCCAACCAGACGCCAGCGCGCCGGGTCAGTAACGCCCGGCATAGACTTCACTCACAAGGTGCGGACACGCGCGGAAATCTTTTGGCTTGAACGGAAAAGTGAAGTAAAACAACCATGAAAATACCCTTTTTCCCCGAACAGGCGTCGAATCTGGCCCCGTCCATCGATTTGCTCTACTTTGTGCTGATTGCGCTGAGCCTGTTCTTTTCCATTTTGGTCATCTCCTTTGTCGTGTACTTTTCCATAAAGTACCGGCGGGGCACTCAAGTGGATCGCAACCTGGCGGAGACGGACAACCTCCGCCTGGAGGTGACTTGGACGGCCATTCCCACGGTGCTGGCCATTGTTGTGTTCACCTGGGCCGCCGTGGTGTTCTTCCGCATGACCGTGGCCCCCGACGACCCCGACACCGTGGAAATATTCGTGGTGGGCAAGCAGTGGATGTGGAAGGTTCAGCACCCGGGCGGTCAGCGGGAGATCAACGCGCTCCACGTTCCCGTGGGGCAACCCGTGAAGCTCACGATGACCTCCGAGGACGTCATACATTCCTTCTCGATTCCGGCGTTCCGCGTGAAGCGGGACACCGTGCCGGGCCGTTACACGACGCAGTGGTTCAAGGCGACCCGGCCGGGCGAGTATCACCTCTTCTGCGCCGAATACTGTGGCACGGAACACGCGATGATGATCGGCACGGTCTACGCCTTGGAGCCGGACGACTACGATGCCTGGCTCGCCGCCGCCGAGCCGGAGGATACGCCCGTCGCGCGGGGCGAGCGGCTGATAAACCGGCACGGCTGCGTCACTTGCCACCGGGAAGGCGCCGTTACGCCGGCGCCCCTCTTCG
>SLHB01000193.1 GCA_007136375.1 Candidatus Hydrogenedentota bacterium | reverse complement strand
TGGCCTCGTCGTAGATCTCGAAATCGGCTTCCGAGGTGTCCGCCGAAGACCTGGCCGCATGAACGCCTCCGAGGCCCAAGGACAGACCCACTCCTGTTCCCGTGAGAAAGCGCCGTCGGCTGGGACAGAAGGCCTTGGGGTGTTTGGTTGGGCCGCTGCTGTTGGCGCTGCATGACATGCCGTGTTCCCCCGTCGATGACATACCCTGCTCCCCCTATGGATATGCGGTTGGTTTGTGCGCCGGGATGCTTCCGGCTATGCTCATGAACACACACTACGCTACACCGGGCCGATGGGCAGATCAACCTTCAGCTGAACTGGGGAAGGAATCGTGGGCGCGAAAGCCAGGGATATCCAGCGTGTGTTGGCGGACCTCGCGGACCCGGAGATCGCGAAAGTCTCGCGGCGCTTCTTCAAGGCGGAGCCCGGCGGGTATGGCGAGGGCGACCGCTTCCGGGGCATCCGCGTGCCCGTTCTGCGGAGGGTGGCCCGGGAGCATCGGGACGCGCCGCTGGAAGAAGCGCGGAAGCTGTTGACGTCCTCGTTTCATGAGGATCGTCTGACCGCTTTGTTCTTGCTGGTCCGAAAGTTTGCCGAAGGTGATGGGGAAACCCGGCGAACCATATATGAGTTGTATTTGACCCACACGCGATTCGTGAACAATTGGGACCTAACCGACGCGTCGGCGGAGCACATCGTGGACGCCCATTTGTGGGACAAGGACCGCGCGCCCTTGTACCAACTGGCGGTGTCCTCGAATCTGTGGGAGCGGCGCATTGCGATCCTGGCGACCTTCCACTTCATTAAGCAAGGCGCGTTCGAGGACACCTTGCGCCTTGCCGAACGCCTCCTGAAGGACACGGAAGACCTGATTCACAAGGCTTGTGGCTGGATGCTGCGCGAAGTGGCGAAGCGCGATGCCGCCGCCGCCGAGGCGTTTTTGGAGGCGCACGTTCGCCAAATGCCCCGCGTCATGTTGCGCTACGCCATCGAACGCCTCCCGGAGGCCCAACGGCAGGCATGGCTCAAGGCGCGATGAATCCCGCGGCTCCGCTTGTGTTGATGGGGTTTACGGCGTAGGATCAGCGCCATGAGCGGCGACCTATTCGAGCATGCGGCGGCGGACCGCCTTCAACAGGACGCGCCCCTGGCCCGGCGTGTGACGCCCCGGAGCCTGGACGAGTTTATCGGCCAGGAGCACATCCTGGGTCCGGGAAAGATTCTGCGCCGCGCCATCGAAGCGGACCGCGTCACCTCCCTCATCCTGTATGGGCCGCCCGGTTGCGGCAAAACCGCCCTCGCCCGGCTCATCGCCATGGGGACCCAGGCGGCCTTTGAACCGTTGAACGCCGTGACTTCGGGGGTGAAGGAGTTGCGGGAGCTGATAGCCGCCGCCAAGCAGCGCCGCGTTCATGAAGGCCGCAAGACCATCGTCTTCGTGGACGAGATTCACCGGTTTAACCGCGCCCAGCAAGACGCTCTCCTGCCCGATGTGGAAAGCGGGAACATCACCCTCATCGGCGCGACCACGGAGAACCCGTACTTCTCTGTCGTGGCGCCCCTCTTGTCCCGGAGCCAGATCTTCGAGTTTCAGCCGTTATCCGAAGGGGACATCCGCGCCCTTCTTGAGCGCGCCCTACAGCATCCCCGGCGCGGCCTGGGGGAGACGCCGGTGGACGTGGAGCCCGCCGCGCTGGACCATTTCGCCACATACGCCGAGGGCGACGCCCGCCGCGCCCTCAACGCGCTGGAGATCGCCCTGCTCACCACGGCGCCCGAACCGGATACCGGGCGCGTCCGGATCGCCCTGGACGTGGCGCGGGAGTCGATCCAACGGAAGCTGCTCCACTACGACGGCGCGGGCGACGCCCACTACGACGCGGCGTCGGCCTTCATCAAGAGCATGCGCGGCACGGATCCGGACTCCGCCCTGTACTGGATGGCGTTGATGTTGGAGGCGGGCGACGATCCGCGCTTCGTCGCGAGGCGCATCTGCATTGCGGCGGCGGAGGACGTGGGCAACGCCGATCCCATGGCGTTGACGGTGGCGGTGTCGGCCTGGCAGGCCTGCGAATTCATCGGCATGCCCGAAGCGCGCATCATCCTGGCGCAGGCGGCGGCGTATGTAGCGTGCGCGCCAAAGAGCAACGCGGCCTGTGTGGGTATTGACGCGGCCATTGCGCAGGTGCGAAACGCGCCCACGATTCCCGTGCCCAAACACTTACAGGACAGCCACTACAAGGGGGCCCGGCAATTGGGACGAGGCGAAGGGTACGTCTATCCTCACGATTGCGAGGACGGCTACGCAACCCAGGACTACGGCGCGCCGCCCTTCGCCTTCTACAACCCGGCTCCACGGGGCAAGGAGGCCGAGTTTCTGGAACGGCTTCGCGCCTTTCGCGCGCGCCAAGGCGGCGCCGGCGAATGATCCTAATCAGCCGGGTGTCTGGACCAGATGTCGGTTGACGGATCCATTGTAAGGGCGCCGGGAGCCGAATGCAGTCTCACCCAGCGGGTGAGCCCGTAGCGCCGGCATCTTGCCGGCACGAAAAGTCGGCGAGGACATCGGCTTTACGAAACCGCGGCCTTTTCATGGGCGCTCTTACCCGGCGATTTGGGGAACGAACCGCTCCTTTGCCGCGCGCCAGGCCTGTGATATCATGCCTATGGAGATCGTTGAACCGTAACGCCGATTGTCGGCGCCGTTCGCCCGTATTCCGCCGCGCCGCGTGTTCGCGCGCATTTGCGGGGGCGCGCCGCGCCCGGCGAGGTCAGGATGCAATCGTTTCCCGCCAGGGAAGCGCGCGAGGTTGGGACGTGATAGGGACACGTGGATGGCGGGCCGTGGTTCTCGCGGGCGCCCTTTGTGTGGGCGTACACGCCCACGGCCAGAGCATGATCGCCGATATGCTGGCGGGCGCGCTTGTGGACCCTGAGGTGGGGCAATGGGCGTGGTACCAGCTTACTGATGAGTCGAGCGGCCGTACGTATCACCTCCGGCAAGCCATCGTGGGCGAAGAGGAGATCAACCGGCGGTCCGGATACTGGGTAGAGTTCGAGTTGGCCCCCCGCGTGGGCTACACGGTGGTGTTCCGTATGCTGCTGACCGGGCCGGCCAGTAATCCAAGCAATGTCCACCGCATTGTGTACAAGTATGGTCCGGAGGAAGCAAGGGAGTTGCCTCCGGAGGCCATCGTGGACGAGGAGCGGGAGCGAAGGCCCGCCCGCCGGTCCGAGGGCATGGACGTGGTGGAGACCCCCGCGGGCTATTACCGCGCGGAGCGCTACAGCGTGGAGGAACGCGGCCGCCAGCTCCAAGTGTGGATCAATAACGACATCCTGCCCAGTGGGATCGTGCAATTGGCGTCTCCCGATGGCCGGATGGTGCTGCATACCTTTGGAAC
>SLHB01000143.1 GCA_007136375.1 Candidatus Hydrogenedentota bacterium | reverse complement strand
TCCCGTACAATGGTCGAGGCCGTGTAGCCCCGGCCGTTCTCGGCCCGGTCGAGGGCGGCGGTCCAGACGAAGGGCTTGACCGCCGAACCCGCCAAGCGGCGCGCTTGGGTCACCGTGTTGTACTTTTCCCGGGCAAAATCCCGTCCGCCGACGAGGGCCCGTATCTTGCCTTCGTGCCCGGGCCGGTTGTCGATACTGACGAGGGCGCCCGTCACGGGCACGAACTCGTCCTCCCGCCCTTGGGCCGCGAGCTCCGCGCGCCTGCGCTCGTCGAATTCGTCGAGGGCCGGCAATAGCGCCTGCTCCGCGGCGCGTTGGAGGCGCGTGTCCAAGGTCGTATGGACCTGAAGGCCCTGCTCAAAGATCTCTTCCACACTCAGGCCGACGCCCCGGCGCAGATACTGGCGGACCTCCTCCACGAAGTAGGGCGCGAGATACCGGTCTGGCCGCGAGCGTCCCGTTCGGCCCTGATCCGTTTCGCTGCCAGGATGGACGAGAACATCCTCCAAACGCTCCTGCCGGCCCTCTTCGTATTCTTCCGCCGTGATGAATCCGTTGTCGAGCATTTGACGCAGCACGATGTTGCGGCGGCTGACGGCGTTCTCCGGGAACGCGAAGGGTTGGTTGTTGTTCGGCGCGCGGGCCAAGCCGGCCAGCAAGGCGCTTTGCGCAATCGTGAGATCGCGGCAACTCTTGCCGAAGTACTGTTGAGACGCCGCCTCTACTCCATGGGCGCTGATGCCCAGGAAAATCTGGTTGAGGTACAGTTCGACAATCTCATCCTTGGTGTACTCACGCTCCAACTGGAGCGCGATCAGGGCTTCCTCGATCTTACGCTGAAGGGTGACGTCATCCGAGACGCCGGTGACGTCCACGTTGCGCACCAACTGCTGCGTGATGGTGCTGCCGCCGCGGACACGGCCGGGGCGGGACAGATTGTCAATCGCGGCCTTCACAATGGCGTCCGGACGCACGCCCCGGTGCTGGTAGAAGGTGTTGTCTTCCGTGGCGATGAAGGCCTTCTGCAAGTGGAGGGGCATCTCGTTGAGCGGAACTAGCTGGCGCGCCTCTTGCGTGAATTCGCTGAGCAGGACGCCGTCCGCGGAATACACCCGCGAGCCCACCTTTGGCCGGAAGTCGTCGAGCATGGCGATGGTGGCCCGCGCATCTTCCAGAACGAAGACGAAGAGCCCGATGGCCAAACCGGCCCCCATGGCGACACAGGACATGAATACGAGAAAGATCCCGCCGCAGCCCCGGCGCTTGACTTCCTTGACGGCGTTCGCGTTCTTCCGTGAACGTTGATTGGCCATGGGTTGATCTGTACCCCTTTTTGATTTCCCTAACGTATATCCCTGGTCCGCGGTTCACTCAGCCCAGGAGGGTTTTCATCGCAGTGGGACTCACGCCCTATTATCCCGAGTACCGGGACCGAAGTTGCAAGGCGCGCTTCAGCCCCCGCTGGCCTCCCGGGCGGCAGGCCGGCTCCACGGCCACACGGCGCCGCACAACACCAGTTGCGCGGTGAGCGCCCCGGCCGCGTTCGCGGCCATATCCCCGTAGGAAAGGGTCCGTTCCGGGACGAAGCCTTGCAACACCTCGCACATGGCGCCAAAAGCCGTGGCGTACGCGACGGGCGCCCAAAACAACAGCCGCGGCGCGATATCCGGCCGCGACCGCCGGAGCCCCACCGCCACGACAGCGGCCATTCCCGCATACATGACGAAATGGGCGGCCTTGTCCATGTGAGGGAACTGCCGCTCCGGTTGGGGCGGATTTGGCGTCACGCTAATGTATAGAATAGCTAAACAGTAGGCCGTTGTCAGCAGGATATACGGGAATCTCACGCAATCTCCAGTGGGTTGGATCGCGCCTAGCGCCGATAGCGGGTGACGTTTCCGCGTTCGTTGAGTTCGAAACGCCAGGTGCTGCCGCCAATTTGTATCGCGGTGACGACCTCGATTCCGACGGGCATGATGCCGCGCGCAAGACTGCTCCGTCCCGTGGGCACGCGGATTTTCGTCAGTTGCGTCCGCCCCACGGGGACTTCCTGGTGGACGACGTTGCCGCGCGCGTCGGTCGCGTAAAGCACCGTTGAGGGGCCGCCCCCGGACATGAGATCCGCCAACAAGAGGAACTGGTCTAGGGTCTCTCGAACGCCCAGATGGAAGAAGTCGAGGGCCATCTGAAACATCCGGTGCGAATCGATGAAATAGAGTACAGCCAAGGATGGAAACAGCTCGGCGGGCTGGTCAAGGTACCACGCCGGCGGAACCGTCTGCCGCAGATACCGGTCGCGGCGATCCCGCGCCTGGAGCAGCAGACCGTCCCGCCGCAGGGCCAAGCCGGGCCGCAACTGCAATTGCTTGTCCTGGATGGCCCGGACCATGTCCTGGGCTATCCGGATCGTGAACTGAGGCGCCACCGGTTGGGGACGGTTCGGCGAAAACTCGCCCGGATCTGTGTGAGCCTCCATCGAGACCGGCGAAAAATAGATGATCCGGCCAGATGTGGCGAGATCTCCCCCGCCGGACTGGACGCCTGTCGCCTCCGGCGCTATGAGCGCCGTGACCGTGTGCAACGCCATGGGTATGCCCGCGAGTAGACTTTGCAGGCTTGCGGCATGGTGGGTCGTGAGGGCCGTATTGTCGAAAACGAGGATCCCCGCGTTCTGCCAAATAGTCAATCCGGGGCCGCCAAGGCCCAGGGCGCGTCCCACCGCGGCGCGCCCGGCTGAACTGCCCCGGCCAAACTCGGCCAACGTCAATCCCAGTTGCATGCCCGCGCGGGCCGTGGGGGCGTCGGGCGCCATGGGCATCCCGAGGGCCGGGACCACGCCCGCCGCGTGGCCGGCCGTGGCCGCGCCCACGCCTTCGAGAATCTCAAGAGCGGCTTGGCCCGTGGCCGCGCCAGACAAACGGTGGAGAAAACTCAACGCCGTCTCGTAAGACTGAAACGCCGCCGAGTCGCCGCCGAACCGGGCCCGCTCCAAGGCCTTGCCAATGGCCTCGCCCGCGCACCAGCCGGACAGCACGGCCGAACGCCCCTGCTGCGCGCCGCCCTCGGCGATCTTCTGCTCCCAAAAGGAACTCAAGGCCGGCGTAAAGTAGGCGTCTTCAAAGAACGCGGCAAAGAGGCCACGCCAATCTTCCGGACTGGCGCTTTCGTCGGATATGGCCGCGCGTATAGGTTCCGCGGCTGCGGAACCGCCCCCCTGCGCCACGGCGTGGAGAGCGTCTTTTACTTCTTCGCGGCGCTCCTCGTCCCACGCCACGGCCTGCGCCGCCATAAGCGCGGCGGCGCCCAAAACCACACCTCGCATGTTCACGATACAGCTCCGTTCCTTCTGTTGTACACCCTCCTATTATCCGCCGGAACCCGTTCCGGGGTCAAACGCCCCAGAGGCCCTTGTC
>SLHB01000530.1 GCA_007136375.1 Candidatus Hydrogenedentota bacterium | reverse complement strand
CTGGAGGAGGCTGCGGCGGCGGCCATCAAGATCTACGAGCGCGGCCGGGACTACGCCGGCGAGCGGAGTATCATCCTCTGCGACACGAAGTTCGAATTTGGCGTCCTCGACGGGCGCATGGTCCTCGCCGATGAGGTCCTTACGCCCGATTCGTCCCGGTTCTGGCCCGCCGAATCCTACCAGCCCGGCGCCTCGCCCCCTAGCTTCGACAAGCAGTTTGTGCGCGACTATCTCGAAACGACGGATTGGGACAAGAACTCGCCGCCTCCGCCCTTGCCCGATGATGTTGTCGAACAAACCCGCGCGAAATACCAAGAAGCCTACGAAAAGCTCTTCGGCGGTCCCGCGTCGTAGCGCTGACGGCCCCGTCGTTCGTGGCCGTCCCTTGCCGTGCGGCGGTTTTCGCGGTGGCGCCGGGCCCGGCGGACATGATACACTTCCGGAGCGTTGGCGCGTGCAGCGTCCATGGCCTCTAGCGCCACGGCCTGCGCGCTTCCGGCCGGCGCGTTCTGTCCCGCTCCCAGTTCGATGAGCACATGAGGCGCCCCGTTTTCTTCGCGCTTGTTGCGGAGGCAGGGGATCCTCCTTGAAGGAGCCGATGTCACCCATGGACGACGCTCATGCCGACCATCCCAAACACGCATGCGGCGTGTTTGGCGTGTTTGGCCACGCGGAAGCGGCTACGCTCACGTACTTGGGATTGTACGCCCTGCAACACAGGGGACAGGAAGGCGCGGGCATTGTCTGCGCCGACCAAGGCCAGTTGAAAGGCCACCGGGGCGTCGGACTCGTTTCGGACGTGTTCAAGCCCCACAAGCTGGCCCGGCTGCGCGGCGACCGCGCCATCGGCCATGTCCGCTATTCCACCTTCGGCACCAGCGCCCTCAAGAACTGCCAACCTCTCATGGTGGACTACGCCCGGGGCTCCATGGCCCTCGGCCACAACGGCAACCTGGTGAACGCCAATCGCCTCCGCGAGGAACTCGAAGAACAAGGCGCCATCTTCCAGTCCACCACGGACAGCGAAGTCATCATCCAGCTCATCGCGCGATCCAAGCAGAAGCGCTTTGTCGACGCGGTCATCGGCGCGTTGAAGCAAGTCATCGGCGCCTACTCCCTGTTGGCCATCAACGACAACGAGATCGTCGCCGCCCGCGATCCCCTGGGCTTCCGGCCCCTGTGGATAGGCCGGCTTGGCGGCGCCCACGTCTTCGCCAGCGAGACCTGCGCCCTGGACATCATCGACGCCGACTGGGTCCGCGAAGTGGAGCCCGGCGAAGTCGTCGTCGCCTCCTCCCGGGGGCTGGAGTCCATCAAACCCTTCGAAAAGCTCGCGCCGAAGCCCTGCATCTTCGAGTTCATCTACGTCGCCCGGCCCGATAGCGTCATCTACGGCCAAAGCGTGGACGATGTGCGCAAGCGTCTCGGCCGCAACTTGTCCCGCATCGCCCCCGTGGACGCCGACCTCGTCATGGCCGTGCCGGACAGCTCAAACCAGGCCGCCCTCGGCTACTCCCACGAATCCGGCATCCCCTTCGACATGGGCTTCATCCGGAACCACTACGTGGGCCGCACCTTCATCGAACCGGACCAGACTATCCGCGACTTCGGCGTAAAGATCAAGCTGAACCCCGCGCGCTCCGCCATCGAAGGCAAACGCGTGGTCCTCATCGACGACAGCATCGTCCGCGGCACCACCTCCAAGAAGATCATCAAGATGCTCCGCCGCTGTGGCGTCAAGGAAATCCACTTCCGCATCAGTGCGCCGCCCGTCATCAATTCATGCTACTACGGCATCGACACGCCGCACCGGGACAAACTCATTGCGTCCCAGATGAGCGTGCCGGAAATTCGGGACTATCTCGGCGTGGATTCGCTGGAGTTCATGAGCATCGAAGGGCTCTTGGACGCGGTGGGCGCGCCGCAAGACCAATACTGCCTCGCCTGCTTTAACAACCAGTATCCCACCATGCTCCCCGGCGATTTTGAGCACAAGCGCAACGCCCCCCGCCACGTCGACACCAGCACCGAGTTGCTCATCTAACGCCCGTCAAGGGTCCTCCCCGTCCCCAGAAGGCGGCGCCGGCGCCTCTTGCCGCCGCGACCACACGCGGCGGATGGGAGCGAAGACGAACCGGGCTATGGCCAGGAAGACGCCAAGCCGGGGGTTGAAAAGCGCCTCAAGAGGGCCCCGGGAGAATAGCGCCCGCCAGATCACGCAAAAGATGACAGCCGCTCCGGCCATGCCCAAGAGAAGGAATCCGGCTTCCCCTGGATCCCGGGAGGTCAGCGGCCCCCGCCACCAATGCAGCGCGAACAAATGGGCGACATACACCGTCAAGGCGAGTTGCCCCGTGACGGTCAAGGGCCACGCGCACCGGCCCACGGCGTGCGCGAGGATGAGCGAAAGGCCAAGAATGAAAACGGCCGCTCCCGTGGCGCCCAGCAGCCAGAGCGGCATCTGGCTGTGAGGCCCGTCGAGCGTCAAGTAGTCCCAGCCCGCGCGGAACCCCGGTTCGCCAAAGACCCGCTGTAATCCCCGCGAAAGGAAGAAGGCGAGCGCCGCCGCGGCTAAGCCGCAACCGGCGAGAAGCCAACGCGTGCGCCCGGCCCGGATGTCTTTCCGGCCAATCCACATGCCCACCAAGAAGGGCGCCGCCCAGGTGATGAGGGGGTAAGGACCCGACAACACCAGCCGGTGCGCAATATCGCCGAGGGAATCGCTGATGGCCACCGCCGTCCGCCGGTACACCTGCGGCTCCTCGATCTGGCCCCAAAGAAACCACAGCGGGCCCAGCACCGCCGAGACGCCCGCCAGGAGCAAGAGAAGACGGTTTGGCAGCCCCAGGACGGCGATGGCGAGAAGGAAGAGCAAGGCGTGGTTCTGAAGGATCACCAGGATCCAGTGATCGAGTTCCTGAAGCATCAAGCCCATGGGCAGCAGGATGATCGCGCGCCACGCCAACTGCATGCGCGCCCGCCCCGGCGTCGCGGCGCGGGAGGCCGCGAGAAGAGAGACGCCCACGCCCGCGATGAGCGCGAAGGCCACGGAGGCGCGGCCATGGCACATGGCGAAAGGCATGCCGGCGGCCGTGTTCAGATTCGTCGGGCCGATGTGCACGGCCATCATGCCGATCATGGCGACGGCGCGCGCGATGTCCACACCCTCGGCGCGCCGGCTGGTGTGCGGGTTTGCTGGCGTTGTGTCCGCGCTGGCCGCTTCGAAAGGGGCCAGCGCGTCAGTCTCCGTCATGAGGGAAGCGATCCCACGGATGCCGCCGGCGGCCAGAAAAGGGTTAGGCCCGTCAGACCGCGGCGCCGGCGTCAGGCCGCGGAGGCAATGAATGTTCCGGCTACGACGCGGCGGCCTGCGGAGGATGCCGCCGGTCCATCCGCTTCACCTCTTCCGCGAACGCGCGCATCGAGGCCGTG
>SLHB01000179.1 GCA_007136375.1 Candidatus Hydrogenedentota bacterium | reverse complement strand
CGGCGCGCGTCCGTGGACGAAACCGGCGCCGGCGGCCCCGAGGCCCATTGGAAGCATCGCGTAAGAACGCTGGCGGAGGAGTTGGCGAACGCCGCGCCGGCGCATGAAGCGGCGCCGCCCGTGGGCTTGGCCGCGCCCGGGCTGGCCAACGAGACGAATACAGCCATCGCGTGCATGCCCGGCCGGCTCGCGGGCTTGGAGGGCTTCGCCTGGAGCGCCCACATGGGCCGGCCCGTGTCGGTATTGAACGACGCCCACGCCGCCCTGTTGTGCGAGAGCCGCTTCGGCGCGGGCCGGGGGCAAAACAGCCTGGTGATGCTGACCCTGGGCACGGGCGTCGGCGGCGGCGTGCTCATCAACGGCCAGGTCTATCAAGGCGTGCTGTCGCGGGCGGGACATCTCGGGCACATCGCCGCGGGACACAGGCCGGAGCAGGACATCACCGGACTGCCCGGCAGCTTGGAAGACGCCATCGGCAATGCGACGCTTCCCGCCCGCTCCCACGGCCGCTACACGGACACCGACGCCCTGGTGGCCGATTACCGGCGGGGGGATCCCTTCGCCGCGTACGTGTGGTTGACATCGGTGCGGCATCTCGCCGTGGGCCTGTCTTCCATCATCAACGCCTTCGCGCCGGAGGCGGTTGTGCTGGGCGGAGGGATGACGGGCGCGGGCGAGGATCTCTTCGGCCCCTTGCGGTCCTTCATGAATCTCTACGAATGGCGGCCCCAAGGTTTCGAAACGCCCATCCTCGAAGCGGTGCACGGCGGCTACGCCGGCGCCATGGGGGCCGCCGCTTTCGCCCTCTCCGGAGGCGGCGCGCCGAAGCCGCCGCCAGCCTGAAGAACCGGCGGCGACGGCGCTGGGGAACGGTGGAAACGCCCCGATTCCGAACAACAATCACCCGCAGGGAGTAATCACGCGCATGGATTTGACGCAAGACTATATTGATAGGTGCCGCGCCATCGCCGGCGCCGTGGAAGCCCAGAAGACCGCCATCCGCACGGCGGCCGAGTGGTTCGCAGAGTCCATTCTCCAGGATCGCGTGGTCCACGTGTTCGGATCGGGCCACAGCCGCATCATGGTCGAAGAGATGTGGCCGCGCTATGGCTCCTTTCCTGGCTTCAACCCCATCGTGGAGCTGTCCCTGACCTTTCACAACCTAGTGGTCGGCCCGAACGGCCAGCGCCAGGCCATGTTCCTGGAGAACGTGCCGGGCCTGGCCGCGCGCATCCTCCGTAACTTCGCCCTGAGCCCCAAAGACACCGCCTTGGTCATCAGCTCCAGCGGGTGCAGCGTCGTGCCCATCGAAATGGCCGAACGCTTCCAGGCGGCCGGCGTCAAGGTCGTCGCCATGGTCACGCGGGAGCACAGCGATCAGAGCGGCAGCAACCGGGCCGACGGAAAGAAGCTGACGAACTTCGCCGACCTCGTGCTGGACACAGGAGCGCCGGCGGGCGACGCGATGATCGCCGTGCCGGGGCTGGATACGCCCGTGGCGCCGGGCTCCACCGTGGGCGGCGTCATGCTCGTCAATTGCATCAAAGCCGAGACCGCCCGCATACTGACCGCGGCCGGCGCGCCGCCGAAGGTGTTGACGAGTCCCGTCAACGTTGGGGCGGAACGGGCCGCCGAGCTTTTCGAGTCCGCCTATGACGAACACGCCCGGCGCGTGGCTTGCCTGTACGCGGATCTCGGCCAACCAGGGGAGCAAGACGGCCGCTCATGATAGAACAGCCCTTACGCGCCACGGTAATCGGGAGCTATCCCTTCCCATCCTGGCTCGAGTTCGCGAGCCGCAACCTCGACGCCTTCGGCCCCGCCGACATCGCGGAAATGCAGGAGGACGCCGTCATCGCGGCGGTCCACGATCAGGCCGCGGCGGGGCTCGACGTGATCACCGACGGAGAGCAGACCCGTTTCGACTTCAATCTCTCCTTCTACGGCTATCTCGAAGGCATAGAGATGGAAGGCGAATCGCCCCGCAAATGGGGCCCGCCCGCTCACGATCAACGAGGCAAGCACCGGGTCACAGGAGAGTTGCGGGCGCCCCGCGGCTTGGGCGCTGTCGAGGAGTTCCAGCGGCTTCAGCGTGTGGCGCCGCCCGGGCCAGCGTTGAAGGCTAGCCTGCCGGGCCCCTACACCCTAAGCGGACGCCTCGTTCCCAATGACGCGTACCCCGACCGCTACGCCCTAACCGAGGCGTTGCTGCCCATCGTGCGGCGCGAATTGGAGGCGCTGGTGGAGGTGGGCTGCCGCGAACTCACCGTCGACGAACCGAGTATGAGCTGCTACGCCTACCGTGAGGACACGCGGAAACTCGTGGACATCTTCAATCGCACCGTGGAGGGCGTGGCGGGACGCTGCCGCCTCTCCACCCACTTGTGCTTCGGCAACTTCAAGGGGCACGCGGTGGGCTACCGCCGGCTGGCGCCGATGTTCCCGGACTTTCTCGGCTTCAACGTCGACGAAATCCACGTGGAGATGGCGAACCGGGAGTTCGCCGAAGTGGAGATCTTGGAGCGCATCGCCGCGAAGAAGGATGTGGCCGTGGGCGTCGTGGACGTCAAGAGCTACTACATCGAAACGGCGGACGATGTGGCCGAGCGCATTCGCTTTTGCCTGCAATCCGTTCCGGCGGACAAACTCTCCCTGGCGCCCGACTGCGGCCTCAGCCAGACGGCGCGCTGGGCGGCCCGGCGCAAGCTGGAGGCCCTCGTCCAGGGCGCTCGAAAGGTTCGGGCCAGCCTATGATTCCCGCCGTGCAGAAGGACCAAGCCCTCCTCGACGACATCGCGGCGACGGCCGGCGACGCCCAAGCGCTCCACGCCTGGGCCCTCGGCCAAAGCGGGTTCCTCCTTCGCTTGGCCGGCGAGTTGCTCCTTTTCGACCCCTACTTGTCTGACTCCCTCACCAGGAAGTACGCGGGCACGGACAAGGAGCACATCCGCATGACGGAATTGCCGGCCGCGCCGGAGTATTTAACCGGCGTCCGCATGGCGACATCCTCCCACAACCACACGGACCATCTCGACGCGGAGACCTTGCTGCCGCTCATGAAGAGCAACCCCGGCATGACCCTCGTCATCCCCGAGGCGAACCGGACGTTCGTGGCAGAGCGTCTCGGCTGCGATCCCGCGTGGCCGGCAGGCCTGGACGCGGGCGAAAGCGCCGCCGTGGGTCCCTGGACCATCCACGCGGCGCCGGCCGCCCATGACGAACTGGAGCGGGACGAGCAGGGCCGCTGCCGTTTCCTGGGCTACATCGTGGAAGGGGGAGGCTGGACGGTGTTTCACAGCGGCGACACCCGGCCCTATCCCGGCCAGGAAGAGGCCTTGCGCCCCTTCAACATCGATCTGGCCTTCCTCCCCATCAACGGCGCGCGCCCGGAACGCCGGGTCGCGGGCAACCTGTGGGGCGACGAGGCCGCCCGCCTCGCCGCGTCCCTGGGCGTGGGCACGGCCGTCCCCTGTCACTACGACATGTTCACCTTCAACACGGAGCCTACCGATCTCTTCGAGGCTGCCTGCCGGGATCTGGGCCAATCGTTCCGCCTCCTGGGCGCCGGCGAACGGCTCACCCTCCAGCGCTGAAGCGCGAAGGGTTGGACAAAATCGAAAAAGTACTTGCATTTCCCCGCGCTCATGGGGCATACTGTAGTTGGTGGCAGTGGTTTGCCGCCTTGCCGGCGCCAATCCGCGCCGGTTTCCGCCCGCCTGGGCGCTAGCGCCCCTTATCCTGCACGCCAAGGGGAGAGCTGGACGACGCTGCTGGCGGGCCCGCCGGGATTCCAACGCAACTTCTCCGGAATCCGCGGCCAATCGAGATCAACTCATGGAAACGGTGTGCGGAAAAATCAGAGGAGGACTATGCATTTTGACGACTTCGAGGTAGATAAACGCTGTCTAAGCGTCCTCAAGAGTCAAGGAATCGAAACCCCAACGCCCGTCCAAGAAAAGGCCATCCCCGTGGCGCTGACGGGCAAAGACGTGATTGCCATCGCCCAAACGGGCACGGGCAAGACCCTCGCCTTCACCCTGCCAGCGCTGACCCGTCTCGCCGCCAACCCCATCGCCAAGAACAGTGTGCTCATCCTGACCCCGACCCGCGAGCTCGCCGTGCAAGTGCACCGCGTCGTGGAGGAACTGGGCAAGCCGATGAACATCCGTTGCACGGCGGTCTATGGCGGCGCGGCGATCGGCCCGCAGACGACGGCGTTGAAGAAGGGCAGCTCGGTGCTCGTTGCGACGCCGGGGCGGCTCTTGGACCACATGCGGCGCAAGAACATTCGTTTCGACCAGCTCGATACGCTGATCTTTGACGAAGCGGATCGCATGCTGGACATGGGCTTCTTGCCAGACATCCGGGAAATCATGCGGAAGCTGCCGAAGGAACGGCAAACCCTCATGTTCTCGGCGACTTTTCCGGACGAGATCGCCCGGTTGGCCGGTGAACTCATGCGGGACCCCGAACGGGTTTCCGTGGGCCTCGTGGCCAAGCCGGTGGAGCTGGTGAATCAGTCGGTGTACACGGTCTTCCCCGAAGACAAGGCGCGGCTGCTTGACCAGATCTTTGACGAGCAGCACATCGAGTCGGCCCTCGTATTTACACGGACGAAGGACCGGACGGAACGCCTGTACCGGCAGCTCAAGAAAAAGGGCTATAAGGTGGGCGCCATCCACGGCGACCGCGTTCAGCGGGACCGGGAGAAGGCGCTGGACGGATTCCGGAACGGAACCTTCAAGATCCTCATCGCCACGGACGTGGCCTCGCGGGGCTTGGACGTGGAAGGGATCAGCCACGTGGTGAACTACGACGTGCCTCAGTCCGCCGATGATTACATTCACCGCATCGGCCGTACGGCCCGGGCCAACATGGAGGGCGACGCCATTACCTTTGTCTCCCCCGCGGATCACCAGGCCCTGGCGAACATCGAGAAGTCCATCGGCCGCAACATTCCCCGGAAGGATTGGGAAGGCGCGGCGCCCGTGCTGACGCTATGGCGTCCTAATGGCGCCGGCGCCAAAGGCGCGGCGCGGAAGTCTTCTTCAAGCCGCCGGCGCCCCCGAATGCTGCGCCGGTAACACGCCGAAGCTACATACGAGCGGGATCGCCTTACGCGCTATCGCGGTCCCGCTCGAATCCGGCATCCCTCGTTCTACGCTCCCCCCGCCAAGCAAGAATTGGTTTCCCCCCTCGCGACAGCCCCTACGCGCTCAAATTGGTCTGATAAACATGCACGTCTTCGTAGCCGTTGTGAACGAAGACGGCCTCCCGCTGCGTTCCCGCATGGGTAAAGCCAACGGATTCCAGAAACTCCGCCAGCCCCGTTTCCCGCGCCAAGGCCGAGACGGTCACCCGTTGAATCTGCTGCTGCGCGCCCGCTTCGGCGAGGAGGTTGCGCACGCCCTTCCGCACCCCCGCCGCCGCATAGTCTTCCGGATCCTCCAGCCAAAGCCATGCCTGGGCGCTGCCCGCCTGGTTGTCCGGCTGAACGCGGAAAAGGCCGATGGGCTGACCGCCGCGCCGGACCAAGACGAACTCGCGGGCCGTCGACTGGGGATGGAGGGCGTCCATTTCCCGGTCATATTTCGTGGCGAGGAGTAGGCCGCGGGAGGTATGGAGGAAATACGCGGCGGCGCGCCAGTTCTCCCAGCGCGTCAGCATGGGCGCGTCGGCTTCTTGGATCGGGCGCATGCCCACGGACATGCGAAACGCCGCGCGCACCGCCGTGAACAGCGACGGCCCCTTCCGGCTGCTTAGCGTCTGGTACATTCGGGTGAAATTGATGCCCTGGGAAGCGAGCTGATTGAAGGCGGAGACGGCGCCCGCCATCCAGTGGCGCTGCGCGTCGCACCAAGGCTCGTGCGGTTGCCGGAACGAACCGGACAAGACCTGATGCACCGCGGCCACGCCTCCGCCGCACAGATTACGGGCCCAACACCGGCGGCACGCGCCCGTCGTGGGCGCGCCCACGTCCTCGTATGCTCCCAGGGCCTCCTCGTCGAGCGTCCCCTGGTGGGCGTCCCCAACGGCGAAACCGTCCCAACCAAGCATGCGCCATGAGGGATATATCTTCCCGTCCGCGGCCACGGCCAGTTCATGAAACCCCGCCGTGTCTTGGCGGGGTTCGGGCCGGCCTTCGTAGATGCGGTGAAACAGGGGAGCAATGGGATCCAAGCGGAAATATTTGTGTTGCAGGAGTTGGCCGGCGTAGTAGATCGCGCAGGCCTTGAGTCCCTCCACCATGGCGGCGGCGTCGAGGCTCGGATCGTCGGTGTAGGCGCCGTCGAGATCGAGGGCGATGGCGGGACAACCCGCGGCGTGAAGACATTCGGGCGCGGCGCCGAAGTTGGCGTGGCCGGGCCGGACAATGGCCGTCACCGCGGCGGTCTCCGGCGCCTGCTTCGCCAATTGCGTGATGCGCGCGGGCCCGTCAACGCCGCCCTTGACCGCCAACGCCAGGAACTCCTCCACGCCGTCCGGCGCGGTGAACTGAATCGCGGCGGAGAGCTTGTGGCCGCGCAGGCCCTCGGGCGGGTGCTCCAAGGGAATGTCTTGGATCCGCACCGTCACCGCCAAACGTTTTCCCGCCAAAGCCGCCGCGCGAAAGGCCTCGCCGGCGAGTCCGGCCGTGAGCCCCGGATGTCCGAGGGCGCCGCGGGCCAGAAACGTCAGGCCGAGGTCCTTCTGATTGCCTGATCGGTTCAACAACAACGCAGTCGCGACGCGGGCCAGGGACTCCGCGCCGCCTCCGGCCTGCGCATTCACGGTCTTGCTCCGGAACCAGCCGCCCCGCCGCTGTCCGTTGCCCTCGGTTTCGCCGGCGCCGGCGTCGGGCAATTCCACGGTCAGCCGGGTCAAGCCGGGCGTTCGCTCGAATTCCTTGTTCAAGCGCTCGGGAGAACGGGCGGGCAGGATGGATTTCGTGGCGCGGAGCCATTCCAATTCTCCCACCACTTCGTTGATTTCCTTGACGGGATGGACGTCCTGGAGCTTCGCGATGATCTCGTTGATGGGCGTGTGAGGATAGTAGGCCAGGACATCCCAGGACACGCCGTCGCACTCGAAACAAAAGCAGGTTTCAGGATCGATGGCGTAACGGCGGCCGCCGAGCTCGAAGCGGTGGATGGGGCTCGCTGCCATTAGTACGCTCCCAGGGTGCCCTTGTCCCGGCTCCAGTCTTCCATATAGCGGAACAGGGAGATTCCGATGGCCGTCCAGATGACGCAACTCAGGATGAGGAAGTAGAAGGCCCGGTAGCCGAATACGGCCGTGCCCACGCCCTCGATGAGCACGTCATTCAGGCAGATGGCCGCGTTCGTCACGGGGAGAACATGGATGATGGTCTGAAGAAACAAGGGCCACTGGTTGATGTTTTCTTGAGCAGGAAACGCAAGTCCGATCATGCCCAGCCGGATGAGGATGGCGATCTGTCCGGTCTGTTTGAAGATGAGCACCAGTCCGCCGACCATGAAGCCGAATCCGATAAGATTAACGTAGGTCAAGGCGAGAAGCGTCACGGTGGGCAGGAAGTCGAATTGCAGCGTGCCCCGTCCGCCGAAAGACAAGGCGATGAGCCAGATCACCAGGGACAAGGAGAGGATGCTGGACAGGGCCGCCACGAAGGAACGCGCCAGGAAATTCGTGACCAGCCCGTGCGGGCTCATGCACACCTGCTCCAATTCACCCGTCCGCGCCATCCCTTGCAGGCCTTGGCTGAAGAGGCCCACGATGCCAAAGGCGAAAATGCCAATGATGAGCTTGAGGGCGCCGCCCACCGCGTCCTCCGCCATGTCGGCGATCTGCTCGCTCCCCGTCATGAGGGCGGTGATAAGCATGAACAGCATGCCGTAGCCGACGACGATGCCGGTCAGCGACGCGAACCAATAACGCCGGGCGATGATAAAGCCCCGGACGATCTCGGCTTTGAGCACCAGGAAGAAACCCATAAGTCCCTTATCTCAACCCCCGGCCACGCGGGCGGTTATTCGTGTGGTTGCCCATTGGTGAGGCGCAGGAAGACCTGTTCCAAGTTCTGCTGCCGATGGGAAATGGTGTGAAGGCGAAGGCCCTGGGCCTGGAATTCGCCGACCGCGCCGTACAAGGCGGCCGAGCGCGCGTCCCGCTCCGGTTCGATCTGCACCGTACAGACCGGCCCGTCGCCTTGCTCCTCGACGCGGGCCGCGACCACGCCGGGTATCGCCTCCAGGGCCCGCGTGTCGGGGCTCTGGTCCAGCCGGAACTCGTAGACCTGCTCCGAAAACAAATCGAGGAGTTGGTCTGTCGGCTTGCACGCTACGAGGCCGCCGTCCTTGATGATGCCGATCCGGTCGCACAGCTCCTGGGCCACGTTCATGTCGTGGGTCGTCACCAGGCAGCATTTTCCCTGGACCCGCGTCATCTCCACGATCTTGTCCTTGATGGCGCGGCTGCTCTGCACATCCAGGCCCGTGGTGGGCTCGTCCAGGAGGATGACCGGCGGATCGGCGATGAGAGCGATGCAAATGGCGAGCTTCTGTTTCTGGCCCTGGGAAAGCTGGCGCACTTGCACGTCCCGCTTCTCGGCCAGGCCAATGAACTCCAACAGTTCCGTGGCGCGCTTTCGCAACACCTTGCCGCGCACGTCCTTCAGATTGCCAAAGTAGGAGAGGTTCTCCATGGGCGTCAGCGGCCAGATGCACGTGCGGGTGCCTTCCAGCACAACGCCAACGCGCCGCAACACCTGGAGGCGCTTGCGCTCCACTTCGAGCCCATCCACGTACACGGCCCCGCCAGTGGGCCGGACCAGGCCCGAGATCATCTTAACGATGGTGGTCTTGCCCGCGCCGTTGGGCCCGAGAAGGCCGAAGATCTCGCCCGGCGCCACGCCAAGAGAAACATCGCGGACGGCGTGCACGTCCCGCTTCTGATAGAAATGGCGTATCTGCGTCTTGGGATCGCGGCTGAAGAAATGGCGCGTGTGAAAGACTTTGTCCGTCTGGTCGAGCCGCACCACGCTGTTGTCGCCGGTCATGACATCTCCGGGCGTTTCGGCATATACATCCGTTCAATTTCCCGCACGGCGGCCTCTTCGTCTCCGTCGAGTTCGTCCACCTTAATGAGGTACTCCAGGTAGGCGATCTCCACGTCGCGCACCGTGTGAATGACGATGACGAGGATGAGGCTGCCCGTCCAAAAGTACAATACCCCCACCAGAAGGGAGAAGATCAAGAACTCGAAGGACACCGTCAGGCTGTTTCTAAAAAAGTGCTTGTGGACCACGGCGAACAGGATCGCGGTCACGATGATCCCCAGGGCGGCGTTGCCCGTCGCTTCGATGAGGATGGGCTGCGCGGCGGCCCGCCATATGATTTCCTCGGCCACGCCAACCGTGATGAACCGGTACAGCACCACCGGATTCTCCACGGTGAACCGCCACAAGTCGCCAAAACCGAAGAGGTGACTCCGCGAATCCTCCAGGGACCCGTGGGTAATCAACAGGCTCAACACAAAAATCAGGTGACCAAGCAGCGCCCCTAGACCGATGTACACGGGGGAGACCAACTGGCGGGAGAAGACCCCCTCATGATAAGCATAGTAACAGGCCGCGAAGAACAACGGGACTTGCGTGCCCAGTAGCAGAAAACCTTGGGCCCACTTTCCGCCCTGGAACTCCCAGCGGTTGGCGGTGACAGCATGGACGACATGAAACGCCAACAGGGCGGCGACAATCCACATCGCCACGGTCACGAAGCAGACTCGCCTCCCTGCTTCGCCGCCGCGGCGGCCTCGGCGGCTTGATTGGCCTCAAGGAGGGCTTCGGGCATCCGCTCCGCCACCTCGTTTCTGAAGGTTTCAAACTCGCGGCGAAGCAGGCCGTAGCCGTACATGTCGTACAACGTCCCGCCCCGGGCGACGTGCTCCCGCATCGTCAACTCGTGAACCGCGCCAGACCGCTCGATCAAGCGGCGCGACGCCTTGTTGAAGGCGTACACGTACAACGTGGCCCGGTGCAGATTCAGCTCGTGAAACGCGTATTCCAGCGCGCGGAATAGGGCGACGGCCGAGGCGAAACCACCCCGGAGCTTCTTTTCGCCGATGTACGTGTCCACGCTGCACGATCGGTTGCGCCAACTGATGTTTTGAATCGCGATGAGGCCGATGGGTCCATACCGCGGCGAATCCACGATGAAGTACACGCCCCCGGGCATGCTCTGGCTCGCGTTGCGGCCAAGCATCGACACGATTTGCTCGCGGATCCGCTTGGGCGAACGGGCAGGGTCACCGTACAGGAAATAGAGAAAGTCCGGATCTTCCATCCACTCGACAACCACGTCGAGATCTTCCCGCTCGGCGCGGCGCAAGTAGATGCTGCTCTTGATGGCCATGACGCGTTGGTTTCCTTAACACCTGGGGGCCTTCGCCGACGGGTTGCGCAGGGCCGCTCTCGCCGAAGGCGAGCAGGACAAGCGGGCGCTAGCGGGCGGGCGCCTCCTCCCGAGGCAACAGAGCGGCGGCGTTCGCGCTAAATAGCGAGAGAGATTCGAGGTCGCGCCAACAGCCCTGCGTATACAGGACTTCCCGCTGGACACCGTCGCTTTCGAAACCCCTCGCGGTCAGAAACGCGCGGCAAGCGGTTTCCGTGTCCAAGCATTGCGCCACGACTTTGTTCATCCGGCGCTCGCGAAACGCCGTCTGGCACAGGAACTGCAGCGCTTCCTCGGCGAACGGCGCTTCATAGGCCTCCTCGTGCCCGAACATGAGGACAAGCTCGCCAAACGAAGCCTCGCTCGTGCTGGCGCGCAGCGTTATGAAGCCCTGAACCTGGCCCGCTAAATCTTCGACGGCGTAAAAAGGCAAATGAGACGCGTCCCGCTGATTGAAGATCTGCCAGAACTCGTCCACCGTGGGATAGGTCAACTCCCTGCGCCGGTCCAGAAAGAAGGCCCTTGGCCTATCCGGCGGAAACAAGCGCCGCACGGCGTTGGCGTCGTCGGGATCGGCGGTGCGGATAACGCCGTGTTCGGTGCGGATCATGGTTGGCGGGTGCGCCCTGTATTCGTTTGTTTTCGCTAACCTCGGGAGAGGGCGGCGGCGAGCCGCCACTTAAAGGACGCGCGCATCCCCCAGGGGACGCATCCGCGCCACCCGAGGCAAAGACACAGACCGGCCCTCAGCCCAGGAGTTCGTTCTTCTTGGACGCGCGGAAATCCCGCCAGGCCACCCAAACCGTGTTCAGGAAGTCGTCGAACGCACTAGCATGCATGACGGACACTTTGCGGATGTGCTTCATGGGTTCCTCCGAAAAGGTTTAGAAATTCAACCGGTTTCCACGCCAGAATCCCAACCCTTGCCCCAGGCTCCGGCGCGGCGCTGTCTGCTTATAACACGGACGGCGGACGCCCGCGCGAGTGAACGGTCAACGCGCCCAAGTCTAACGGAAGCGGCGGCCAAAGGCAAATTCGGCGCTCCGCGGCGCTCTTGGGCGCGTCCTGAAGTCTGTCCCATTTTACAACGACGGCGGCCCCAGCGTTACGGATCTTTCTCTTGTCATGGCTGCATGTGGGGGACGTCGTCAGGGTTGACGTCCGGCTCCACGCCCCTGGCGGGCCGGGAGAAGCGCGAGTCCAACGGGGTAGTCCCTACGAAGAAGCCGCCGTTACGGAGAAAGAACGCGTCTCCCTCCCTTCCGCCGTCGAAGTCGAGACGGTAGCCCACGCGGGCGATGTCGTCACCCGTGAGCACGGCCTCTGTGATCTCGCGCCACACGCCATCCACGTCTCTGGCCCACTGATTGCCGTACACCGCCCTCCGGCCCCGATGGCCACTGGACGCCGCGAAGCTTTCCAGGAAGGAGTGGGCCCCGGTGTACCATGTGTCTGTTTCAGGCCGCAGGAATTGGGCGATGAGCCGCCAGCCGCTCCCGTCCGGCGCGCGGAAGTAGGCCGTATACACAGTGTTGCCGTTTCCATCGGGGCGCGCCCCGTTTAGGAAACCATAGGTCTCTCCGGCGCTCCAGTCATGGACCAAGTAGCTTTGGCCGCCCGATCCTTCGTTCCCAAAGTCGCCGGTGTACACGTCTTCCCCGTGATCCAGCACTTGAATTCGCTGCTCCGGGGGTATCTCGCTGGGATCGTCCGTGACATAGGGGCTCCAAACGGAGAACAACACCCTCCGCTCCGTTTCGGAGTTCACCTGAAATCCGAAGTAGCCCTGGGAAAACCCGTTCGCCATGTAGAAGGATCCCACCGGATCCTCCCCTGCCGGCACGGTTATTTCGCTATAAAACCATTCGATGTCCCGGTCTTCTGGAAATCCGGCGTATCGCAAATGCACCGAAGGCCCGCGGCGTCCCCAATAGTAGCGGTTGCCCTGGTTGTCTTTCACGTAAGCGAGATCGGCGCCGCTTGGGACGGTGATCAAAACGTCGGAGATCGCGGCGAAGTTGTCGCCCGTTCGCTCCACGCCGGAAATGTCTATCCGCGTATAGGCCCCGCCGCGCAATTCATACGAACCGAAGGAGACGTCCTCGAAATCCGCGCCGGCGATCTCGCGGGTTCGCCGCTCGCCATCAATTTCCACGGCCGCCATGGCGGCGCCCTCCCCGGCCCGCGCGCGCAGGCCTATCTCCGCCGTGACGTCTTCGTCCGCGGCCACGAACACACTGAAGACCGTTTCTGGATCGCTCCAGGCGGCCGCGCCACGGCTCATGCCGCCCGAATTCCCTTGGGTGCGGAAGGCGTTGCCGGCCATGGCGACGGTGTGAATCGCGTTCCCCTCGGCTTCTCGAAGGGAGCCCAGGTCGTCGGCGGAGGCTTCAACGGCGAAAACGGAAAGCGCTATGACTGGCGCGAACATCGCCCTGGCCGCTCGGCGCACTCGCGGGATAAGCGTGGCCTTCACGGAATGTACTCCTCTGGAGCGGCGCCCAGACCGCGCATCTTGACGGAACTTACCGGCGTCGCCAGGGATCAAGTGTGAGTAAGCGCGAACGCCGAAGCCGCGCCAGAAGCGGGACGCCAAGCTGGATGGTTATGCATATATGAAACGGCGGG
>SLHB01000379.1 GCA_007136375.1 Candidatus Hydrogenedentota bacterium | reverse complement strand
TCCCCACCTGCGCACGGGTTGGCCCGAGGTTGTGGAGCAGGTCCGCATCCGGAAGCACGAGCGTCTGGCCGTGGACTTCCCTTGCGCCGCCGCCTTTCCCCGGCTGGACACGGTCATCGACGGCGCCCTGGAGGACCTCAGTGCGGGTGGCTGCAAGATCGTCCTTCCGAGCGCCGCCGGCGTGGCGCCGGGCGATGCGGTCACGCTCAGCTTTGACCTGCCGGACGGCGCGCGGATCCGGGACGCCCAGGGCGCGGTGCGAAGCGTCGCGCCGGGAGGCCAGCACACGGTCCTAGGCTGTGAGATCGCCGAGGCGCAACCCGAGGTGGAGCACGCCATCACCCTTTTCGTTTCCAGTACGCTGGAGCGCATGCGGGGCGGCGGAGACCGGCAGCGCGCCCTATTGTTCGACCCTGCTGGCGACGTCTCGGAAACCGTGGCGTCCCCCCTGCGGAAGCGGGGATACGATTTGGCCGTGGAAAAGAGCCCCGTGGATCTGTTCTTCCGCCTGCGCCTCTCCCGTCCCGCCGCCGTCCTGCTGAGTCTAACCGCGGAGCCGTCTCCAGGCGCCCTGTGCCGCATGATCCGGGCGACAAGCGGCCTGGAAGACCTGCCGATCTTCGCCTTTTCGCCTTCCGCGCCGGGGAGTGGGGGCGAGGACGCCGCCGCCGTGAAGCAGGCCGGCGCGACGGAATGCTTCACCGGCGAGGATTGCGTCAAAGATCTCGTCCGCGCGCTAACGAGTCTCGCCCGTTCCTGAGCTGCCCGTCCGCCCGTCCGTGGAGTTTTGCGGGCGCGTGGGGGGGCTGGTATACTTCCCCGTTTTCGCCGCCGGGGGAGCCCCGGACGCAGCGCCGTCCCAAGCGTTCTCTGACTTGGGCGCCGGGCGCGCGTTTTCGGGAACACGCCACCCCCGCCAGAAGCATAGAGACGGGACCACCGCGGACACCATGACAAGCACGGCTTGCGGCATCGACTTTGGCACGACGAACTCCAGCGCGGCGCTGATGGAGAACGGCGAAGCGCGCGTGCTGCCCCTCGATCCCGCCAACGACAGCCCCACGTCCCTCCCCTCGCTCCTGTATCTGAAGGCGGAGGGCGGCCACCTTGTGGGCCGCTCCGCGGCCGATGCGTTTATCGAGCGCAACGTGGGCCGGGAGGTCAAGCTGGAGCAAGTCGATCTTGGCGTGGCCATCGATGGCTATGTTGGCGCGGAGCCGGACAAGTCGGAAAGCTACCGGCCCGGGACGGGCCCGGTCCACGGACAACAGCGCGAGGCGGTCCGCGCCCATGCGGTCGTCGAGGCGAACTCGCCGGGGCGGCTGTTCCAGTCGCTGAAGAGTTCCCTCCGCTTCCGGGCCTTCCACGGCACGGAGGCCTTCGGCCGGCATTACCAGATTGAAGAGCTGATCAGCCTTCTGCTCCAGCATATCCGAGAGCGGACCGAAGAAGCCGTGGGGCGGCCGGTGAACGCCGCCGTCTTTGGGCGGCCCGTACGGTTCTCCAAGTCCGCGGAGGAGGACGAGACGGCGGAGCGCCGCCTCAAGGTGGCCGCCGAGCTCGCCGGTTTTGATCACGCCGCTTTCTTCTACGAGCCCGTCGCCGCCTGCGTCGAGTACGCCATCGCGACGGATCGGCGGCAACGGCTCATGGTCGTGGACATCGGCGGCGGCACCTGCGACGTGTGCGTCATGGAGTTCGGCGGCGCCCGGGAGGCCGCCGAGCGCCTCGCCGAGAGCCGGATTCTCGGCGTCGCCGGCGTGCCCGTTGCGGGCGACGCCATTGATCGCGAGATCCTGCGGGCGAAGCTATTCCCCTGTTTCGGAAGCCGCGCCCGCTATGGCCCCTCCAAACTGCCCATGCCCCAGTACATCTACAACGCCCTCGCGGACTGGCAGAATCTCTACAAGTTCAACACCGAGGAAATGATTAACTGGCTTATCGCCGCCGAAGCCAGCTCCACCGACCCGCGAGCCCTCCGCGCTTTGCGCTGCTTGATTCAGCGCAACTACGGCTATCCCGTCGCCCGCAAGGTTGAGACCGCGAAGAAGGAGCTGTCCTTCGCGGAATCCGTCCGGATCGCGATCCATCACCAAGCCATCGACATCGACATGGAGCTCGAACGCACGGAGTTCGCGCACATCGTCGAGCACACGTTGCGGGAAATGGAGAAGTCCATCGAAGAGGCCGAACAGGCCGCGGGCGTCGGCCCAGAGGACATCGATCTTGTGTTGACCACGGGGGGCACCAGTCTGGTCCCCGCCGTGCGGGAGATGCTGAAGACCCGTTACGGCCGCGAACGCCTCTTGCAGCGCGACACCTTCGTGAGCGTGGCGGCCGGCCTCGCCATCGTCGCCCAATACGTCTAACCTGCCCTGACGCGTCTCCCCGCACGCACCCTGCGCCGCCGCCTCCCGAATTGTCCGGAGATTCCTGCGAAACCTGGTTGCAATGCGGTGGATTTCCATGCAGAATCTCCAGAACTTTTCATGTCTGTATCTAAATAGCGTCAGTCCGCCTGGAGATCCGCGGCGCGTCCAGGGGGAAGGCGCCGCTATCCCAGCGCGCGGCGCGGCGGGAGAGGGGCGCCGGGGCGCGGAACGCGGAACGCGCGGACCTGTCTCGGGGCGCGCATCGGGGAAACGCCATGCCTAGTTACTACCCGGTCGTCTACATTCGCGGATACGCCCGGTCCGCGGCCAATGTCGAAGAGGCGTTTAACCTGCCTTACTACGGGTTCAATCTGGGCTCGACGCAATACCGGCAAGGCTTGTCCGCGGAGCCCGAAATGCACATCTTCGAGAGCCCCGTGGTGCGCCTGATGAAGGACCATGGCTACACGGACGCTTTCGGCGACTTTACGGATCCCCAGGGAAACCCCATGGAGAAGACCGTGCCCAAGGCCATTTGGCGCCAGACGCTCTGGATCTTCCGGTACTACGATTTGGAGACCGAGATGTTTGGCGGCGATCGGCCGACGTTTCCCTTGTACGCGGCGCGTCTCCTCGTGTTCTTGAACAAGGTGCGGCTGGCCTGCGGCAATCCGGCGGGCTTCCGGGTGAATCTGGTGGCCCACAGCATGGGCGGGCTCATCTCGCGGTGCTATCTCCAAGGGAGCGGCGCGAAGGTCTTCAAGGACGCGGTCACGGAGGTCAAGAAAGAGGGCGCGAAGGAGGAGCACTTGAAGACCGTCACGGTCAACAAGTTGTTCACCTATGGCACGCCCCACGGCGGCATCGCCTTTCGGCAGACCCTGGCGCCCGTCAACTGGGTCCGGGAGATCACGGGCGCGTTCCGGGAGGACCAGTTCACGCCAGCCTACATGCGAACCTATCTCGGTCTGGCGGGGAGTAAAGATCCCCGGACCTACAAGCCCGCCGGGAAACATGCCCCCGCGCTGGACAGGACCTTCAGCCTCGTGGGCACGAACGCCATGGACTAT
>SLHB01000058.1 GCA_007136375.1 Candidatus Hydrogenedentota bacterium | reverse complement strand
GGCCTATCGCGCCGGGCTCGGTTGGGCACTGGCGCACGGCTACCAGTACATCGCCGCCATGGACGCCGACGGCTCCCACGATCCGGCGGCCCTGCCCCGGATGATGCGATCGCTCGCGGACGCCGACCTCGTGATCGGCAGCCGCTACGTACCCGGCGGTCGGGTGGAGCACTGGCCCCGACACCGGCAGTGGCTCTCCCGTGGCGGGAACCGCTACGTGCGCGCGCTGACCGGCCTTCCGGTGGCCGATGCCACGGCGGGCTTCCGCATCTTCAGGCGGATCGTGTTGCAGACCATCGGCGTCGAGCAGTTGCGCTCGAACGGTTACGCGTTCCAGGTGGAGACGGCGCTACGGGCCTACCGCGCGGGCTTCCGCATCGCGGAGCTCGACATCGTCTTCGAGGAGCGCCGAGCCGGTTCCAGCAAGCTGTCGCGTGCCGTGGTACTCGAGGCGATCTGGCGCGTGCCCGTCTGGGCGGGGCAGCGACCGCGTCACCCGGCGGCGCACCACCCGGGATCCACCGGTCCGGTCGAGCTGTGGCGTGGCGCGCCGTGATCCTCCGGCCCGCCGATCCCGGGACGGCTCACCGGGCGGGTCGGCCCGGGACGTCGTCGGTGGATCCGGCGCGCGAGTCCGGCGCACGCAGGGCGGCTCGTTCCGCCAACACCAGCGTGAGCAGACCCGCGGCGGGCCCGAGATGGAAGCCCACGGTCGAGGCGGTCCCCCCGAGCAGGTTGGTGGGGCGGTTCGCCCCGAAGGTCACGAGCACGACGCACACCAGGAGTCCGACGGACGCGGCGGGAGCGATTCGGAAACGGACTGAGGAGGAAAAGTCCGGGAGAGGCTCCGGGCGGACGCGGTCCCCACGGGAGGGAGAGAACCGCGCCCGCCCCTGGAGACGCCCTTGCTTCCGCCGGGCTTCGAGCCGCGCCCGGCCGATGGATGGGCGGGAAGAGGCTTACGCGTCCCGCGAGTCCGGTTCACACGCGGGAAAAGCGAGGACGAACCGGGCGCCGCCTTTTTCGGTATTGCCAAAGGCGACGCTGCCCCCGTGTTGCTCCATAACGTTTTTCACCACGGCGAGGCCGAGGCCCGTCCCGCCTTCCTCTTTCGTGGAATAGAAGGCCCGGAAGACATGGTCCCGCTCGTGTTCTGGAATGCCAGGCCCAGTATCCGTGACGGAGAGGCACACGCGCCCTCCCTCTTCCCAGGTGGCGAAGCGGATCCGCCGCGGGGGCTCCTGTTGCGCCATGGCTTGGCAGGCGTTGGTGATGAGGTTGAGCACGCTCTGGCGCACTAACACGAAGTCGCCCTTGATGGGCGGCAGGGCCTCGTCCATGTCCCGGTCGACTTCCACGCACTGCCGGCGCAAGATCGGCGCGCCGACTTCCAGGCAGGCGCCCACCACCTCGTTAAGATTGATGAGGACGGGCTGTTGTCCCTTCTGGCGGAGGAAATTCATCGTCGACCGAATGATGTCGGCGCAGTGCCGCACCTGCGAATCCAGCGTCTCAAGGCGGTCCTGGATGATATCGAGCTCTGGATCGATCTGCATGAGCTCGACGTGGCTGCCGATGACGGACAAGGGGCTGCCCAGGTCGTGGATCATGCCGGAGACGACACGGACCTGTGTTTCGAAGCGGTTCGCCTCTAACGCCAACTGCTCAACCTTGCGCTTGTCCTCATTGCGCAAGCGCTGGGCCATCGCGCCGCTCACATGGGCGAGCATGGCGGTGTTGTCGAAGGGCTTTTCCAAATAGGCGTACGCGCCGAGCTCCACAGCCTGCATGGCGGTCCCCAACTCGCCGAAACCGGTCAGGATGATGACTTCCACGTTGGGAAAGCGCCTTTTGGCCTCCCGAACCAGGTCGATCCCGGGCATGGAAGGCATAAACAGATCCGTCACCACCACGTCCACATTGGCGTGGGCGAGGATATCGAGGGCGGCGGGCCCATCCGCCGCCTCCAAGACGGTGTAGGGTCCGGAAAACAGCGTGGTTAGCGCCTTTCTGGGCCCGTCTTCATCGTCCACGACCAAGACTGTTCCCCGGGGCTCCACGCCTTCCGGGCCGCCGCCTTCACGAAAATTCATCAAACTCCCACACACATGCGAAGAAATGGGCTGATCGCTTTCTTTTTCGACAAGCCGTCTGCTGTGCTCCATGGCAACCTTCCCCGCTTTTCGGTAGCAAACCGGGCGCCAACGGGTCTAAAGCGGCGTAAGTTCTTTATGGAAAGGCGCTTATGCGGAAGGATGCATCGCGGCTTTGTGCACAATTCTGTACAATCGCGCGGAGAAGCGGGCCCAATGTGTTCGAATTTGTGCGTCCTGGCGCGGGCGCGCAACGGTGCGAACACCGGCGCCCGCCCCTGGGAGGGCGCGGCCCAAGCCAGGGGCGGACACGGATCCACAGCTACGAGACGATCTCCTGTCCCGTCGCGGCCTCGCGGCGGCGGATGAACCACTTCTCGCCTTCGAAGAGGAAGTAGGAGAAGCCCGTGAGGAGGACAATGATGGCCCAGTGCGTCCCGGAGATGGCCGCTGTGTCGAAAAGCTCCTGCATCCAAGGCGCATAGGTGAAGAGGAGTTGCCCGGCCACCACGACGGCGATGGCGGCGAGGGCGATGCGGTTGCCCGTGAGTCCGGTGAGATTCAGCGTCGACTCCTTCATGAACCGCACGTTAAGAAGGTAGAAGACCTCGAACATCACCAGCGTGTTCACGGCCACCGTGCGGGCGTACGCGTCTTCCATGCCGAGCTGACGCATCCAGATAAACAGGCCGAAGATGCCGATGGCCCGCGTGATGCTCACGAAGGCGATGCGCCACAGGAAGAACCCCGTCAGCAGGGGTTGGTTTGGATCCCGTGGCGGCTTGCGCATGATGCCGGCCTCCGGCGGCTCAAAGGCGAGGGCCACGGCGAGCGTTACGGCGGTGATCATGTTCACCCACAGGATCTGCACGGGCGTCGCCGGCAGAATATAGCCCAGCATGATGGCGGCGATGAGTGTGAGCGCTTGGCCGCCATTGGTGGGCAACAGGAAGAGGATGGCCTTCCGCAGGTTCGTGTAGACGGTGCGGCCTTCCTCGACGGCGTGCTCAATGCTGGCGAAGTTGTCGTCCGTGAGGATCATCTCCGAAGCCTCCTTGGAGACCTCCGTGCCCTTGATCCCCATGGCGATGCCCACATTGGCGTTCTTCAGGGCCGGCGCATCGTTCACGCCGTCGCCCGTCATCGCCACCACTTCACCATTGGCCTGGAGCGCCCTCACCAGCCGCAGCTTATGCTCTGGACTGACCCGGGCGAAGATGTCGACGTCGCGGACGTGCTTGGCCAACGCTTCGTCGGAGACCTCCTCGATGTCCGCGCCGGTCATCGAAGTCTCGCCGTCGCCGATGCCCATCTGCGCGCCGATGGCGCAGGCGGTCAGGGCGTGGTCGCCGGTAAGCATCTTCACCTGAATGCTCGCGTCGTGGCAGATTCTCACGGACTCGATGGCCTCTTCCCGGGGCGGGTCGATGATGCCGACAATGGCGAGCATCGTGAAGCCGCCCTCTTCGATGTCGGCGGGCTCCAGCGTCTCCTTGTCCAACGGCGCGGACTTCCACGCCATGGCGAGCACGCGCTCGCCGCGGCGCGCCCAGGCCTCGGCGTGCCATAGCCAGTCCACGGGGTCGATGGGCTCCGTTTCATCCTGCGCGTCGCGGCGCTGATGCGTACACATCTCAAGGACCTGTTCCAGCGCGCCCTTCACGCAAATGACGCCTTCGCCGTCGCGTTCGCGCAGGCGGGGATGATGAAGCGTGGCCATATAGCGCTTGGCGGAATCGAAGGGAATGCTGTCCACGCGCGGCCATGCTTCGCTCTTCTGACGCTCGTCGAAGCCGGCCTTGCGCGCGGCGACGAGGAGGGCGCCCTCCATGGGGTCGCCGGCCGGCTCCCAGAAGCCCGTGTCGCGGTTGCGCTGCAGATAGGAGTCGTTGCAGAGCAGGCCGGCGCGCAATCCGTCGAGGAGCGCGGGGTGCTCCTGAGGGTTGAAGGGTTCTCCCCGGCTGGCGAAGGAGCCTTGGGGCTCATACCCCTGGCCAGACACCTCAACGGCCTCGAAGCCGGCGTATATGCGCGTCACCATCATCTCGTTGCGCGTGAGCGTGCCGGTCTTGTCCGAACAGATGGTGGTGATGGCGCCGAGGGTGTCCACCGCCGGCAGACGGCGGATGATGGCGTTGCGCCCCGCCATGCGTTGCACGCCGATAGCGAGGGTCACCGTCATGATCGCCGGCAAACCCTCCGGGATGGCGGCCACCGCGATGGCCACCGCGGCGAGGAAGAGATCGTCCGCGGTCATGTCGCCCACGAACAGGCCAAAGAAGAACGTGAACACGGCGACGCCCACGATCACGCCGGCGAGCACCCGTCCGAAAGCGGTGATCTTCTCGATGAGCGGCGTGGTGATCTCTTGACTTTCCTCGACGAGCTCGCTGATCCGGCCTATCTGGGTGTCGTTCCCAATCGCCGCCACCACGCCCCGGGCCGTGCCGGAGGTCACCAGCGTCCCCGAAAAGGCCATGCACGTGCGGTCGCCGACGGGGGTCTTCGCCTCCAGGGGATCGGTCCCCTTGCGCGCGGGGGCCGATTCGCCGGTGAGCATGGCTTCGTCGATGGCGCATTCCCGCGCCGCGATAAGGCGCAAGTCGGCGGGGACCTTGTCGCCGGCCTCTAGGATCACGATATCGCCGGGGGTCAGCTCTTCGGCGCCCACCCGGGCTTGTTCGCCGCCGCGAAGGGCCGTCGCCTCCAGAGTGACCATCTTGGCGATGGCCTCAAGCGCGCGTTCCGCCTTGCCTTCCTGGACGAAGCCGATGAGGCCGTTGACGAGGACCACGCCGAGGATGACCCATGTGTCGAGCCAATGGCCCAACAGGGCGGTGACCACGGCCGCGGCCAGGAGAATGTAGATAAGGATGTTGTGGAAGTGAACGAGAAAACGGACGAGAATGCTGCGTTGTTTGGGAGGCTTGAGCCGATTCGGCCCGAAGGTTTCTAGCCGCCGCTGGGCTTCCTCCGCGCTGAGCCCTTCTTTGCTGCTTTCCAGGGCGTCCAGCGCGGTGTTGATGTCGTCCGCGTGCCAGTCGTGTGTGCGCAGGGTCTCCCGATCAAGCTTCATGCCACCTTTTGCGCGGCGGTCATCTGACCTGTCGGGGGAGTGGAGCCAGGGGCGGGGAGGCGCGAAGTCCGTCCCCGCGGCGAACGGAAGCTTTCAAGACACAGGGTATCCCCAAACAGGACGGAGCCGCCTGGTTCTCCGCCGCCGGACGCATATTGTACCCGAACGGCCCCAATTCGGCAAGAAATCGCCGCCGAATCAGACGCCGTTGCTGGAGCAAGGACGGCCGTTCCCCCTGGATAGCCCCCTTTTCCCCGAGGCGCGGCCACGCGGGAAGAGGCGCCGGGGCCCAACGGCTCCGTTATTCCGCGCTGGCGCCGAAGGGTTCGGAAACCGTTCCGATACGATCCAACGGGATGGTTTCGAAGCCGATATCCCGGGCGGCGTCCGACTCCATGAGCTCCCGGGCGAGGTCCAGGATTTCCTCGGGACTCAAGCCCCGCGCGTTCTCCGCGAGGCCGTCGAGCTGCGCGTTGTCTTCGAGGTTCGCATAGTCTTCCGCGCCATAGAGATAGCCGAAGGGCTCCTCGTTGTTCACGAGAAGGTTGCGGACAAAGCGGTTCCCCACCGGGGCGTGGGGTTCGTTGTCCGGCAACTCGGCCAGGCCGGGGTAGCGATCGCTGTACGGCGGCTCGTCGTAGGGGACGGCTTCGAGGCGCTCCCACATGCCCCAAGGTCCGCCGCGCTCGATGTGATCCGCCGCCCAGCCGTGGCCCCGGGCGTCTATCCACACGCCCACGCCGCCGCCGATAACGATGTTGTTCGCCGCGAGGTTGTCCCGTCCGCCGCCGATCATGATGGAGCGGCCGCCATCATGGAGCACGTTGCCCCGGATGGTGATCCCCGACGCGGCGTCGTCGAGATACACGAGGTTTACGCCATGGATCCCCAGCGGCTCCAGGGTTACGTGTTCGCCGAGATCCAGCGCGTTCGCCTCCAGTTCGCGGTAGGGCGCGTGTTGGTTCCCGGAATGGTGGATGAAGTTGTGCTCGATGACGTGGCCGCGCTCCGTCCAGTTCCGGCCGATGTACAGGGCGCCGGCGTCGTCGGTCTCCGTGAGGACGTGGTGGATTTGGTTGCGCGCGATGCGGTGGTCGTTGCCCGCGAAGCGGATAGCCATATGCGGGGCGTCGTGGATGAGGTTGTTCCGCGCCTCGTGGCCCACGCCCTGGAGGTGCACCGCGGGCCGGTAGGTGCGCGCCCATTGGCTGAAGTGATGGATGTGGTTGTTGATGGCCTTGTGTCCGCCGGGCTCCAGGGTTTGGCGATCGCCGCCGGTGAGATGGACGCCGCGTTCGCCCAGGTAGTGGATATCGCAGGAGACGATCCGGTGGTTCGCGCCTCCCGACGCGGTGACGCCGTGGCGGCCGATCCAGCGGATGACCGAGCCCGCGACAGTCACGTTTTCGCCTCCGTCTATGGTCACGGCCGTGTGCCGCGTCGCTTCGAAGGTCAGGTTCTCGAAACGGACATGGGAAGCGCCGTCGACTTCGACCAGTGGCTCGTTCAAGACGGACAGCACCGCCTCGTCCGTTTCAAGATTGCCGTCTTCCGGCGGCCAAAAATAGAGGACGTTCGCGGCGCGGTCCAGATACCATTCCCCGGGCGCGTCCAATTCTTCCAACAGGTTGTAGAAATAGAAGCGCTGCTCCGCGCGGAAGCCGAAGGTTGGCTCTCCGCCCAGGGTAATCTCGCCCCTCTCCGTGTCGATGGCCTCGACGGGCAGGTGCTCGTCGGCCCAGCCGTGATTCCAGTAGCCGAAGACCCAGGGGTCCGCAGAGGGGCTCCAATGCCGTGGGCGGTCCCCGTGGTAGCCGATGATCCGGGCGGCCGCTTCCTCCGCGCCGTCTTCGGGAACGGACGCAATGGTGGTCCAACCCACGTTTGGCCAACGGGCCAGCGTCATGGGCTTGCCCGCGAAGAACAGCTCCGGCGCCGCGTCGCCATGCTGGACATAGCCCCGGCGTTGGAGCGTTCCGGGGTCCTCCACGCCGTGGGCGGCGAGGTCCGCTTGCTTCACCTGTTCCCGGGCCTCTTCGGGCAACCGTTCGAGGGCGCCGGAATCCGTCACCGGCCCGAACTCCGTGAGACGCACGCCTCCGGTGACGCGGGCGGGCCCGTCTTCGTTGTCCACCCCTCGGTAGATGATCGGCGCGCCGTCCGCGCCGGAACCTTCCGCGCCTAGGCGGAAGGACGCGTCCCGCTTATGGATTCCGCCATGGATGTAGACCACGATGGCCTCTTCCGGATCCGCCGCGCGCAATTCCCGCGCGCGGTCCCGGGCGGCCTCCAAAGTCGCCAAGGGCGCGTATCCGGCGCCGCTGGCGCCGTCGTCGCCATTCACGGCCACATGAATCTCGGGTGCGGCCCCGGCGTTCCCGGCGCTCAGATTCGTCCCCACCAGCACGGCGGCGGCGATGGCGCATACGACTGCCAATGCTTTGAACATGCTTTCTCCCTCCCGCGGCGATCCCCGCCGCGCCGTGGCACATTTTCCGCTCACGCGTATAGAGGATTCTGAGGCGCCGGCTACGGGGCTCGTCCTCATGGTGTGGGACGGTTCAATAGAGGCGCCGCTCGAACTCCAGACCACAATACAGGCACTGGGCGTGCCGCGCCGGGGAGATCCGCTGGCATTCCGGACAACGGAGGCCCGTGGGGCGTCCGCCTCCCGCGGCCCGCTCCTCTTCGATAGCCGCCACGCGTTCCGCGATGGCTTCCTGGGTGATGCCGAGCCGCTCCCGGGCGACGAAGCCGAGGGCCTTGGTGATGGCGCCCACGCGCAACAGCTTCTGGGTGGCCCGGTGCAATTCGTGCTGATATTGTCTGCTCATGCAAGCTATCCAGGGTTTTGCTTTGTTCTCTACGTCCGCCGTGTGGCCGGGGGCGCCACGATTCAGAACAACGGGCGCTCAAACTCTTGCCCGCAGTACAGACAGCGCTGGTAACGGCTGTTCGACACCCGGGAACAGGACGGGCAACGGAGGGGCCGGTCGCCCCGCTTGCGGCCGGAGGCGCCTTGGCGTTCCTCGATGGCCTCGACGAAACGGGCCAGGTCCTCGTCCCGCAAGTTCAACCGTTCGCGGATCAGCTCCCACAAGGCTTGGTTGAGCACGCAAAGACGGTCCAGCTCCGTCTCTATCTGGCGGAGACGGTGTTGATAGTTGGGAAGTTGGTGCGACCGCTGCGACGCGCTTAGTTCTATCTCGCCCTGCAAGTCTTGGTACGCGCTCGCGCCAAGCCCTAGGAGTCCTAGGCCGGAAAAGAGTCCACCCAGCACGCCTTCCCTCCTCGTTGCGCCTGAGGCCGTTCCCGCCGGGCGGACGGCCCTTCGGCGCGGTCATGGGCCGCGTGAAGTTCCGCGCGGGCGGGGCAGGCCTCCTAAGACATGGAACTCCCAGCCCCGCGCCCACGGAACGCCATTGTAAAGACCGGCGCTCCAACGCCGCAAGGACAAGGCCGGACAGGCACGGTGGCGAAGTGATCCATTCCGCGAGCGGGAAGCGGTTGTCCATACGGGCCACTCTTGAAACCCTAAAGTAGCAGCCCAGGCAGAACGACTTTATATGTAGCTCGTCGAACGGCTTGATTTTTCTAAGACCACAGTATAGTCTTTCCGTAACCATTGTTATGGTGGGCGACCGGCCTGTCCATTGGCCATAGGGCAAGGAGATATCGCGGCCCGACAGTGGGCTTCAACGAATACGGTGCGCAAGCGCAAACAGCGGAGCTTCCGAATCACGACAGAATTATTGTTTCGGTCAACAATTATGCCAAGCCGGAACTACCCCCGACAACCTAAGTCCTTAAAGTTCAACAACTTAACCCTGGTTCTCACGGAAGGAAGAAAAATCTCGTCAGGGGTGTCACACTTTTCGAGAGTTGGAGGCACTATATTAGGCGTAGGCGAGTGGTAGAACGTGGCTTGGCCAATACCACCTCCCTGGGGCGCGGACCAGCAGGCTGAAACGAAAAGGATTGGGTAAGATGACCACGCGTGACGATTCCGCCGACCATACACACAGCACACAAAGAGTTGAGGGGCACGTGAACACGGAAGGCGACAGGGTGGTACCCCTCCGGCTGCCGCCCCGTCGGCACACGAGACGGGCCTTCTTCGGTGTGACGTTACGTAGCGCCGTGACGGGACTTGGACTTGCAGTGACTCTCGGGCGAACCGGAACTTCCGTCCACGGCAGTACGACATGCGGACCTGGACAATACAACAATTGTATCGGAACACACAATATCTGTGATACTAATGACAGTAACACATGCGAGGCAAAGGCCCATAATAACTGCACTGGATCTGACAAGAATGAATGTACAGTGGCATCAGGCTCTAACTCGTGTGGGAGTGGAGCCTTTAATAACTGTATCGGTAGCGGAGGAGAGAATTCTTGCTCGGCTGCTAGTTCCAATCAATGCAACGGCCTTGTGGATGGGGGAACAAAGAACACATGTACCGCTAGCGACAACAACACGTGTGGGCAATATGATTCTAATGCATGCCATATTTCTTCTGATAGCAGTTGCAGCGGAATAGACCGCAACTACTGTGGTCAGGACGCTAACAAGTGTTCTAATGCTGGCGCATCCAACGTATGTAGTGGATCTACTGATACAGTTAACTATTGCTTTATAGGAGGAAATACGTGTTCGGGAGGAGCTATGAACGGTTGCACAGGCGAGGCTCTTAACATCTGCTGTTTTCCTGGCAACAACGCAACCTGTACACCAGATGCGATAAATATGACGCGAACGGATTGTACTTGGACCTAAACATATGCCATACGGCTGCGTTTGATGAGCTTGAAGGCGCGTATAAAGTCATCAAGAGACAAGTAAGGAGACATACGATGAGAGTTTGTGTCGGATTATGCCTGTCAATGGCCGTTGTTGCTCTCTACATTCCCAATACATACGCAGATCAACCGTTACAGATATACGAATTAATTTACAATCATGATGTCCCGGAAGAACTAAGCTCGTTGGCGAATCCAGAAGGGTACAGTCTCCAATACCTACGTGAAAGTCCTGGCCAAGATGGACGCTGGAGTTTGGCCAAGGCCCTCAATTCCGCTAGAGAGGCAACACTGCTTCTTGTCGCGGACATTAGAGAGGACCCGGTGGTGGTAGTTGAGATCGGGCCGCCTCATATGAACGTAACTCGGCACTTTGCGTGGAGTTCAGATGGTACAGGGTTTGTGTTTGCGGCTCAGTCACCATGGGTTGGTCCTGAACCTGTGACGTTTCCAGATCCCCCGGAAGATTTGGCTCTGAATCCACCCACTGGGACGCGGAGGAACTGGACGCGTGGCGAGAAAAGATGCAAGCATGGGAACGAGATATTGAGGAGTACGGGCGAGCCCACGAGGAGTCGATGGAATATTTTCGAGTCTGGGAGACTACCTTCCTGCTATACTACGTCGACTTAGACACGCTTACTCTGAAATGTTTGACCCACCTCAGAGGTTACGTCCATACCATGGCGACGTCCATGGATGGTATGCTACATCTTGCTGTTGAGAGCGCTGATCCACATAACCCATCCTTGGCTGTTCAAGCGATCAGATTAAGCGATGGCCATGTTGCGGCGCACTATGAACTTCCCTTCCCAGATCCTCCGCATACACTAATGGGGGCCAACAGTGCGTTGGACACAGCAACCGAGACCTTGTGGATGACATTGCGCGCCAGACAGGCGGAAGGTCCCCGAATGGAGGAAGGATCTCCCGGATATACGACCCTGAAGGTGGTTCGTATTGGCTATGGAAGCATGTCCGAGGAACCGCAATGGCAAAGCTGGATCCCAGACGCTGTCCTGTTTGACGTGGATCCCGTTTACGGAGCGTTTCTTTATCGTGAATGGGAATATGAGGATCTCTGGGGCAATTTAGTAGTATTGTCGGGCGACGAAACGAGACTTGTGCTACCGGATGTGGACCGTTTACCAGTTCCGGTTTCAGTGGCGGACGAAGGAAAGACAGTTTGGTTTCGCGGTCATGCTTCGGGCGCGTTAACCCTACAGGAATGGATGAGAGATCCAGCATCTAGCGGTGAAATGCTATTCGTATATGCAGCGCCATAACGAAAACAAGAATGAGACGGGTATCGTGGAGAACGTAGAACAAGACCAGGCTGGCCAACCCACAATACGCCAGCCGACAGAGGCCACGTCATCAATCATGGGAATCTTATAGCGCGAGAAATAGTCGATTAAACCCTGCGCCTGCCACGACAAGGTTGAGTTCGGATGGGGTGCCTCGGAAATACGGCGGCGCGGTACAAGGCTGATCCGCCTGTCCCATGCCCTTTCGCTTAAGCGCGGGACGCCGTCCCCCTTCTTACAGCCTCTTTGCCGACCTCCTCCCCGCCGTTGCCGCAAACCCAGGACGGACCTCCGTGGAACCCTCGGTCAGACGATTCCAATATGCTACGTCTCGATCGCCGAATAGGGACGCCGTCAGTAGCGCGGTAGCCTCTGGACGGCCCCATGCATGCTGGCAAGACGCCGGTGATACCCATTCACGCACTGGGTGAAGGCCACTGTTCTTTCCCCGGCGCGAGCATGAAACCGCCCAACGGTGTTCGGTCAAGCTTATCCGGCGATTCGGGGAACCCCAAAGGCCGGGCGGGGCAAGCCAGCCGCTGTGGCTTCCATATTTTGCACGGCCCATAGGCTTCGTGCTACGTTCTAGGCGGCTTCGCCCGGCTTTTCGGACGGAGCCGCTCCGCGGCGCTACGGAACGCGCCCGGGTTCGGAGATTCACCCGCGATTCACCGCCTGATCCCCGCTGGTCAACGCCCGCCCGGGCGGTTTGGGGCGCGGCGGCGTCGCTAGCGCCGGGCGGGGTTCGTCCCGTCCTCGAAAGGAACCATCGCTCCATGAGAATCACGGTGATTGGCGCGGGCTACGTGGGCCTTGTCGCGGGCACGGGCCTGGCCGAAAGCGGCCACCAGGTTGTCTGCGTGGACTCCAGCGAAGCCATCATCTCGAACTTGAAGCAGGGGAAGCTGCCAATCTACGAGCCGGGCCTGGAGGAACTGGTGGCCCGGAACGTGGAGGAAGAGCGCCTTACCTTCTCGACGGACCTGGCGCAGGCCGTGGAGAACAGCCTGCTGATCTTCATCTGCGTGGGCACGCCCGCGCGGCCGGACGGCGGCGTGGATGATTCGGCCGTGTTCCAGGTGGTGGACGCCGTGGCGACAAGCATGAACGGCTACCGCATCATCGTGAACAAGAGCACGTGCAGCGTCGGCGCCACCGAACGCATCCGGGAGCGGATCAAGGAAGTGGCGCCCCACGACTTTGATGTCGTCGCGAACCCCGAATTCCTTAAGGAAGGCGCGGCCGTCGACGACTTCATGCGGCCCGACCGCATCATCATCGGCTGCGACGACGTGCGCGTCCTTGAAATCATGCGCGAGCTCTACGGGCCCTTCTTGCGGACAGGCAAGCCGTTCATTCAGATGGATATCCGTAGCGCCGAGATGACGAAGTACGCCACGAACGCGATGCTCGCGGCGCGCATCAGCATGATGAACGAGATGGCCACCCTTTGCGAGGGTTACGACGCGGACATCAACGCCGTGCGCGAAGGCGTGGCGGCCGACAGCCGCATTGGCCACGCCTATCTGTTCCCCGGCCTGGGGCTGGGGGGATCGTGCCTGCCGAAGGATGTCCAGGCCGGCGCGTTCATGGCGCGGGACAAGGGCTTGCCCTGCTATCTTCTCGACGCGATCACGGAAATGAACACGGAGCACTTGAAGCGGTTCGCGGAACGGATTCTCAATTACTACGGCGAGAGCCTCTCTGGAAGCGTGATCGCCGTTTGGGGGGCGGCCTTCAAGCCGCGGACCGACGACATCC
>SLHB01000514.1 GCA_007136375.1 Candidatus Hydrogenedentota bacterium | reverse complement strand
GGCATCGACCATGTGGCCGACAACCCCGCCTACACCCTCTCCGGCGGCGAACGGCGGCGCACCGAAATCTGCCGCGCCCTCGTCACGGAGCCCCGGGCCTTCCTCTTGGACGAACCCTTCGCCGGCATCGATCCCATCGCCGTCGCCGACCTGCAGGACACCGTGGCGGCCCTCAAGCGCAAGGGCATCGGCGTGCTTATCACCGACCACAACGTCCGGGAAACCCTGGAGATCACCGACCGCGCCTACATCATCAGCGAGGGACGCATCGCTGTCGCGGGCACGCCCCGGGAGATCGCCGCCGACCCCGTCGCGCGCAAGACCTATCTGGGCGAACGCTTTCGCATGGACTTTGGCGGCGAACCCGCGGCCCCTGGCGCCGCGGCCGATCCCTATCTCCTCGGCCTCGACAGCGTCCGAGACTGGAGCGGCTTTCTCGACGCGCTACGCGCGCAGGCCCGCAACGCGAAGCCGGCGCCCGGCGCGCGTATCGCCGCCCTCTTTCCCGCCAACGCCCGGGAGCAACTCCTCGCCACGGAAACCGGCGCCGACATCACCGGCCTTCTTATCCAGGAGCTAAACCTGCTTCTCCCCCGTCCCGACTTCTATCAGGAAGCGGCGTGGAAAGGCGTGAAGCTCAGCAAGGCCCTCCGCAAGGAGCTCAAGCAAGGCCTGCGCGATCTCCCCACCCGCCAGCTTACTCGCCTCAACCGTCAATTGCTCCACGCCGCCTTCCCTGGCCACGTCCTTCCGCCCGAACGGTAGAGACGGCCGCGCCTCCAGGGTTCAGCGCTGCCCCTATCGATCCAATATTTCGCTGGCCACTTCAAAGTATTCGAAATCGGCATGGCCGCCGGGCGTCTCCGTCGCGTAATTGAACAACGCGAACCGGTACCCCATGAAATGGTCCAGCGTATAGGACATTTGCAGGTATTCGCCTATCGGCGACCAGTCATCGCCATCCAGACTATAGTAAAAATACGCCCGATCCCGCATGTCGTTGAAGTCGAAATCTATCCTTAGATACACCTCGTCCTGGTCGAGCGGAACCGACGCTACGGTTTCCGGCGATCCGGAGCCGCCATTCACCATAACCACGGATCGGGAAGACTCGGACTGCTTAACCCCCACAAACCCATACTGACTCTGAAACGCCGCCAGACCCGCGTAGTCTCCATCGTTCATATATGCTGTATCCAACACGACAACGCCCGAACTTTCCGGCCCAAAAGTTCGTTGCGTCAACGTGTTCCTCGTATCATGGATATGGGTATCCACTCGGTCATTGGTAAGCCTTAGATAGCCGGGCCGATCCGTCACAGACCAGTACGCGCTGTCGGGATTATGGTTCCACTGCCACACCAACGCCAGATCGGCGGCGGCGTCATACGCAAAATCATCGGAAGCCACGACGCCATTGGTCCGCTTGTTAGGGACAGGGATGTCCAGCTCTCTGGGCGCCCGGCCGTTGTCTCCAAGAACGGGCCAACCGTCCTCCCAAGTCACGGGTATAAGATGGGGAATGCGCCCCACGGCGCCATGATCCTGGAACAACATGGCGTACCAATCCCCTTCCGGCGTGTCGAAAACGCCTCCCTGGGCGATCCCGGCGTCATCGAGAATAATCCTGCCTTCATAGGGCCCCGTTAGCGTATCGGAACGGTACACGATCTGCGTGCGGCCGCCACCGGCCGGCCAGGTGATCAAGAAGACATAATACATTCCGTCGATCTTGTGCATGTGCGCGCCCTCGGCGGGAACATGAAACGCCGAGCCCGCGATGTGGCCTGCTTCGGGTATGATAAGTTCATCGACTCCATCCGCTTTAACGCCGGAAACGTCCGAGGTCAGTTCAACGATTCTGATGTCGCCGACGCCGTATACCAAGTAGACGCCGCCATCGTCGTCAAAGAACAAGGAGTTGTCATGATATAGCGGACTAAATGATAATTCTTCCCACTCACTGGCCTCCATATCACCCGCGCTATAGATATGGGTCTCATTCGTGGTGTAGGAAAAGGTCGAGATGTAAAACGTCTCGCCATGCTGTCTGACCGTGCTCGCCCAGGATCCATGTCCATACGCGCTCTGTTCGTTGTTGAGATTCATGGCGTCGTTGTCGGTCAACATCTCATAGGCGTAACTCGCGATTTCCCAATTGACGAGATCCGTCGACTTCATGATCGGGAGCCCGGGATTCATGTGCATCGTCGTACTCGTCATGTAATAGGCGTCGTCCACCCGTATCACGGAAGGATCCGGGACATCCGCCCAGATGATCGGGTTCCGTGCCTGAGCGCCATCCTCCTGCCCATGCGTCTGTCCAGCCACCACCACACCCGACAGCAACAATATCGAAACAAGGACCGCCGTTTTCCTACTCACTGAATCAACCCTTTCCCACCCTCGTGTACCCCTCGTTCAACAAATGCCCTCCCAGCGCTCCCGCTCCTGGACCGCTTGTAACGCGTCGCGTCATGTCCGGGAGAACGGCCATTCCTGATAGCAGAGGCGAAACGCCGAAATCAAGCAGGTCTGCATGTCCAAATCGCCGGATAAGCTTGGCTGGACATCGCTGTCCAGTCTCATATTCGCGCCGAGGAAGAAACAGTGGCCTTCACCCATCGGGTGAACGGACATGGCCCGCATCTTTCCGGCACACAAGGGCCGCCGCTCCGCCAACGGCGTTCTTATCCGGCGATTGAGGGCATGCGCCAGAAGCTTTCGCCGCGGGCCACTCTTTCTGGCCCGGCGGAAGCGGCGTGAAATGAAGGCGTTTTAGTGAGCTTACCCGCCTCAACGGCGGCCAAAGTAACGAGGCCCCAAAAACATCATGATCAGGAACAGCGGCGCGCTGAATACGGTGACTAACAGATGGTATCCCTCCCGGTTAAACTGGGTGCTGAGCACAATCGCGAGCAGCATCCCGGATATTGCGCCGCCGGAAGCCCAAAGCAAGGACTGGCCACTGAAATTGCGTTTGAGGAGCCAGTTGGAAATCAGCATGGCGATCCCAACGCCGCCAGCCCCGAAAACCGCATGTACAGCTTCGCCAAAGAACATGCCGGTTCCCACAAGTAGACCGATTCCCGCTCCCGCTGCCCCGCTTAGTACGTCGCTGAACCACTGGGCCTCTTGTGGATGTATCTTCCCAGGCCCATACGCAGACTCGTACATATGCCCTCGCGGAGTGGCCGCCGGGTTCGCGGATGAAGCAGGTTTTTCCTCTCCGGCCCGTGTTTCGCGCGTGGAAGGGCCGCCCCCGGCGTCTTGCTCAATCCGGGGCAGGGCCTTACTTAACGAGTACCAGGCTTCGCTCCCGGGACGAGCCACTTGACTGGCGGCTGTGAGCGCCCCCTGATGGTATAGCCACAGGATTTCCGCGGCTGGAACCGGTCCATGCACTTCATTGTTGTGGCGATAGCGCCATTGTGGACGCGTGTT
>SLHB01000470.1 GCA_007136375.1 Candidatus Hydrogenedentota bacterium | reverse complement strand
TACTGCGTGCGCTACCGCCTCTCGGCGCGCTCGTCCAACACGCCCGACAGCTCCACGGGCAACATGGGCTTCCGTTGCGCCGTTAGCGCGGCGGACGGACAGGAAACGGACCGATGACAGCATTTGACTCAAGGAGACGCGGCTCCATGGCCATCACGCGGCGGCAGTTCCTCGGCGCTGGCGCCGCGGCGGCGTTGACGCCGGCCCTGGCGCGGGCCATGGAGGAAGCCGTGGATTGTTGCGCCCCGGCGCGGGACGCGGAAGACGGGGGCGCCGCCGCAACGAACAGCGAGGCCGCGCGGCCCAGGGAGGAGCCGCCCGAAGGCATGCAGGCCCTGCCCGGCGGAACCTTCACCATGGGGACGGACGACAACATCGGCTACCCCGCCGACGGCGAAGGCCCGGCCCGGGAGGTGCGCGTCGCGCCCTTCCACATGGATATCCACGCCGTGAGCAACGAACGTTTCGCGGCCTTCGTGGAGGATACCGGCTACGAGACCGAGGCGGAACGCTTCGGCTGGACCTTCGTGTTCCATCACTTCGTTCCCGAGGACATCCGCGAGACGGGGTTGCGCGTGCAGAACGCGCCATGGTGGGTGCAGGTCCATGGGGCCTACTGGCGCCGGCCGGAAGGGCCGGACAGCGATCTCTCCGGACGCATGGACCATCCCGCGGTCCATATAAGTTGGAACGACGCCGTGGCCTACTGCGACTGGGCCGGGAAACGCCTGCCTACCGAAGCGGAATTCGAATACGCCGCCCGTGGCGGCCGTGAGCAGACCCTGTACCCGTGGGGCGATGAACTCACCCCGGATGGCGAGCACCGTTGCAACATCTGGCAGGGCCGCTTTCCCGTGGAAAACACGGCGGAGGACGGTTACGCCGGCACGGCCCCGGTGGACGCGTTTCCGCCCAATGGCTTCGGCCTCTACAATATGGCCGGCAACGTCTGGGAATGGTGCGCCGACTGGTTCAGCCCCGACTATCACGTGGACGGGCCCCGGGACAATCCCTCCGGACCGCCCAACGGCGCGGCCAAGGTCATGCGCGGCGGCAGCTACTTGTGCCACGCCTCCTATTGCCACCGCTACCGCCTGTCCGCCCGCTCCTCCAACACCCCGGACAGCTCCACGGGCAATCTTGGCTTCCGTTGCGCCGCCGACGCGCGCTGACCAGCCGCCGCAACCAGAAGGACTGCAATGAACGACACCGCCGTTGATGTCTCCTGCATCATCCCCGTCCACAACCACCGGACCCACCTGACCCGCCTCCTAGAGAGCCTCCGCGAAGGCCTGACGGACGCCATCCGCCACGAAATCATCGTGGCCGACGACGCTTCCACCGAGGACCTAAGCGGCCTCTGCGCGGAATTCGGCGCGCGGCATATCCGGGTCGAGCCCAACCAGGGCCCCGCCAACGCGCGCAACGCCGGCGCGGCCGAAGCCAAGGGCGCCGTGTTGCTCTTCTTCGACGCCGATGTCGTCTACGCCAGCGGCGCGGCGGAAAAAGCCTGGCGGCTCCTCACGCAAGAGCGGCCAGACGCGGTGGCCGTCTCCTTCATGCACCAGCCCTTCCAGCCGGGCGACGCCGCCGTGGCCAACTACCAGGCCGCCACGGAGCACTACTGGACGTCCCAGCTCTTCGACGACCCCAACCAGGACGTGGTGGAAGGCTGCGGCTTCGCCAGCCGCTCCGGCGCCGTCCGGCGCGAGGCCTACGAGGCCATCCGCGGTTTCGATCCCCACTACAAGACCAACGCCCACGAGGACTACGACTTCGGCAAGCGCATCGCCGCCCACGGCACGGTCTTGGTCACGCGCGCGCCCATCATCTACCACGATTACCCCGCCCGGCTGGCCCGGGTCATCCGCAACCTGTGGGTCCGCGTTCACCTCTTCATCCCCTATGTGCTCACCCACAAGGCCGGGCTCTTCAAGATCCAGATTTCGCCCAAGGAGGGGCGCATCCGTCTCGCCGGCGGTTTCGGCTTCCCCGCCGCCGCGGCCCTCGCCCTCGTGCCCACGCCCGCCCAGCCCGTCTTCGCCGCCGCGGCCCTCGCGTGCCTGGCCTACTACGGCGCCGGCGTCGCGCCATTCCTCCGCCGCGCCCGGGCCTGGAGCCAATCCACCGTGTTTACCGTACAATGCGCCCTCATCCACGGGGCCACCTCCGCCGTCATCAACGTGGCCAGCGGCCTCGCCCTTCTCCGCTTCCTCATGGGCCAACGCGCGGCCCCCCTTCGCAGCCCCGTGCACTAAGCGCCCATATCCGGTATACTAGTGCGAAAGCCAAAGGGGCGCGCGCTCGCCGCGCGCGGAATGCGCCCCGTAGAGGGCGTGTTTACCCCAAGAGAACCGCGCCCGGCCCCCTTGTTCGAAATCCCGTGGCCGGAAACACCCATGACGGGCGCGCCGCCCGCCCCAAGACCGGGCCGTAGAAGGAGTTCCACGTACATGCGAAGCCGTCATCTCGAAGGCGCAACGAAATGGGCCCGGGCCACGATGCTCGGCAACATCAAATACATGATCCTCCACGTCAACTCCGTCTGCAACGCGAAGTGCCGCATGTGCTTCAGTTGGGACGGCATGATGGAGCGGTGGGATGCGAAAGGCCACAGCCTGGAAAATCTCGCGAACCTTGCCGCCAGCATGAACCCCTTGCCCCAGCTCACCGTGTCCGGCGGCGAGCCCATGCTGCGTAAGGATCTGCCCCAGATCCTGCGCGCCTTCTATGACCACGCGGGAACCCGCTTCTTCACCTGCCCCACCAACAGCCTGAAGCCCGACCGCGTCCGCAAGACCATTGACTATTTCACCGAGCACTGCCCCAAGGCGTTCCTCAACTTCTGCCTGCCCTTCCACGGCGACGCCGAACACTACGACGACATCATGGGCGTGCCCGGAAATTTCGAAAAGTTCAACGAGACCTACCGCGTCATTCAAGAAAAGCGGAAAGAACACCCAAACATTAGCTGCGTATTGAACTTCGTCATGAGCAAGTTCAACTACACCCGCTACCAAAGCATCATCGACATGGCCGCGCGCGACTACTCCGAAAGCGCCCTGGGCATCGCCTACTGCCGTGGCGTCACCCATGAGCGCGACGCCACCGACGTGCCCGTGGACACTTATCTCGAAGCCCAAAGCTACCTCCGCTCCAAGCTCCGGAATCACGCCCGCTACAACCCCTACACCATCATGTTCGACACCGTGGGCGGCCAAGTCGCCACCGTCATCGCCGACGTCGTCACCGGCGAACGCCGCGACCTCAACTGCGGCGCCGGCCGGAACTTCGTCGTCGTCTACGACAACGGCTCCGTCCACCCCTGCGAACTCCTCGAAGTCGTCGGCGTCCCCGGACAAAAATCCAGCGACGAAGTCCCGCCGGCCCACGCCGAACTCGGCAATCTCAACGATTTCGGCTACGACATGAAAGCCCTCCTTAACAGCCCGGACGCGCGGAAGCTGGT
>SLHB01000070.1 GCA_007136375.1 Candidatus Hydrogenedentota bacterium | reverse complement strand
AGGTTGCGCCGGGCTGGGCCCGCGGGAGGCGTCAGCCCCAGCCGCCCATGCCGCCCACGACCTTGTAGGCCTCGGCGCCGACCCGGTTGGGAAACGCGGCCTCATCCAACCACTGAATCGGATAGTCCGCGTTGTAGCGGATGAAGCGGACGTGGCCGTCCATGAACAGCACGTTGCTGCCGCCGGGGATGTGGTTAAAGGTCAGCGGATTGGCCCGCTTTGGCGTGCCCCGGCCGCCCGTCTCGGCCTCGGTGGACCAGGCGTCCCACATCACGGCGATGCTGCTCTGCGCCTCCGCGCCCGCGCCAGGGTTGTTGATGTCCGTGATGAAGAAGCGCTCGATGCCTTCCCGCAAGCGCGGATAGGTGTCGGGCAGGGCCGAGCCGTCGTCATCCAAGAAGTAGTCGCTGTAGACCACGTGGCGTCCGCCGCCGTTCTCCCGGATGCGCCGGGCGGGCATATCCACGTCGCCCTTGCGGGTGAACGCTTCGAGGGTGCTCGGGAAGTTCTGGGGATTGCCCGCGCACTCCGGCGCGCCCGCCGTGTCGTCGCCGAAGATGAGGGTGTCCTCTTCGAAGGCCCAGAACATCTGGTGAACCCAGTCATGCCAGCAGTCCGCCACGTCTACAACCTGAGAAATGGTCCGGGCCGCGAAGGGCATGTACACGTAGGAAACCGGCCACGAAAGGAACATGTCGTTCGTGCGCTGACACACGAAGGTGTTCGCGATGCCCATTTGCTGTTGATGCTGGGTCATCTCGCGCATCTGCTCTTGCAGATCGTCGGCCAAGCCGACATCGCCGGCCATGGCCCGGGCGTCGGACGGACAAACCTTGATGTTGATGTCCGTCCAGTAATCCGGGTACAACGCGTCGCCCCGGAATCCCATCCATTCGGAGGCGCCGCCGGGGAACGTGCGTTGCCCGGGCGGGAATAACTCGCCCCGCGTCTCGTTGGCGTACATCTTGAAAATGACGCCGAACTGCCGGAGGTTGTTCGAGCAACTCGCGCGCCTGGCGGCCTCGCGCGCCCGCGCAAGGGCGGGAAGCAGTATGGCCGCGAGAATGCCGATGATTGCGATGACCACGAGCAGCTCGATGAGCGTGAATCCGCGCCTATCTGTTCTCCTGCGCATATCCATGAATCTCCTCTTGAGCACTCGAATGTGCAGGTTGCCCCCTCTCGTACTCCCCCGGAAAGCCTGAGCAATGCCGTCGTGTCGGCCCTCCTTTCCACGGAGAAGGCCTCCGCCGTTTGGCTCCACACGAATGCGACGCAAAAGCAATACTATACGCTTAAACAGTATACAGAACCTGCTCCCCGAAAGTCAATTCTATGATTTGTTCCGGAAACGATTTCAAAAAGTTTAGCGCATAATAACGATAACATTGCCGTCGCCCGCCCAGGCGCGCGTGAAAAACCCCTTGCTCCCATCCATCGGGGAACAAGGGGTCGTTCCTTGCTTGGCCACGCTCAACCGGCTCCGCGCGCACGGCCGCTACCGGTTATGGGGGAGTGGATTGCTCACGCAACTCCTCCACGTACGCCTCGTGTGCGGCCCTCGCTTGCTCCTGAGTCTCTTCCAACAGAACGTCGGCTAATTCCGCCGCGCGTCGTTGCAGAGCGCCGTATCCCGGAACAAAGTCCTCCGGGCCACGCAACCCATCCAAGCAGCCACTGCGGGACGCTTCCGACAGCGCTTGACGCAGGCGGCCCACTTCCCGCTCGGCGACCATCCGTCCGGCGGTTTCCTCCGAAGCCGGACGCGCGCGGCCACGGCCCCGTCGATAGCCTCCGCCTGCAACACATCACGGGCCCGGGAGCTGACCTCGGCGAACTGCCCATCCAACGCCCTGCGGTCGGCATCGTCCGGCAACTCGACGAGCGCGGCGGCGCGCACGTCCCGGACGATAGCCAAGACGGCCCGCCGCGCCTCCACTTCGATGTGCTCCCGATCCGCGTATCGAAGCGTCACCGGCCGCGGAAGATGGTCCTCCCCGGGAACGGCCGCCGCAAGATCCACCTCGTACTCGTCGACAGCCCCGGCCAAGGCCTCGCGGTACACCCGGGACATCTCCTCGGGCGTCATCTCCATCGCGCCCTCCAGCCCTAGCTCCGCCGCCACCGGCCGTACGGCCGTCTGGCTCTCAATGTGCTCCACCCAACTCGCTGGGCTTCCGTGGGCGAGCCCCACGGTCAGCATGGCGCACGCCACGCCGGCGCCAATACGGCTCAGGAAACCTCGTCCCATGCGGTTCATATCCCATCCTCCTCCGTATCCGTCTCCAGCGCCTCAGTCAAGCTTCGAAGTTCGTCCAGCGACAACTCGTATGGCTCCGGAAGCCGGTACATCGTTACCCGACTGGGCCAACAATCCTCCACGAATGCACGATCAAACGTGCCGCTTGCCTGCCACAAACCCAAGCCAAAGCAGCGATTGTCGCTGAGTTCGTATCGTATCGCTTCGTTGAAGACCGTGACGAAGTAATTCAGCGCCTGCGTCTCCAATGCGCGCCGCAGCCGAGTCTCGAAGTATTCGTCCGGACCCATCTGGCGGCGGACAGCTACACTCCGGGCGGCTTCATAGTCTCCTTCATTCGGAGACTCAATGAATCCAGCCTCCCACACGTACGCCAATTCCTCGTCGCGAAGCTCCCTGCGAAATGCCGGGCAAAGCCAGTCCGTCGTAAGAACGTCAAGCCGTTCCTCCAACAGTCCAACCAGACGCCGTTTCTCGTCGGCCATCATCTCCGTCCAATGGGATTGGTCCGGAAAGTTTTCGTGACTGCTGAGCGCCTCAATGCGCCTGTAAAGCATTTGTCGCCCTAGTTCCAAGTAATATGTGGCCATTTCTTCCGGTTCATCAGACCCACCGGCGTTCTCTAGCGCCTTCCAGTACGAATAGGCAAGGAATCTCGCAGTGTCCTCGTAATTGTCCGGCGGATCGTCTAGGTGACACCGCATGAACCGGGACAACGACTCCCGAAACGCATCCGCATGCTCCGGCCTCCAGTTTCCAGAGGAACTGCCCACCATGAGACAGTTACCTCCAAGGAAGATCGCGTTCAGATAGCTCAAGAGCTGTTCGTCCGGCACTCCAATCTCTGTCCCTGTCTGCAACACGATCTCCGCCGGTTCAGACAGCCCCAGCTCCATCGCGACAGCCTGATGAGAAAGCACAAGAAAGCACGCGGCTATGACGCTTCTCAGGATCGCCGCCTCAATGACTTTCGAGGCGCCGCTATGAAAACTCCGCACCCTATCATCTCCTGTCCCTTTCGGCAAACCTGACCATGCCACGTTGTTACCACGAATGCCCGCTAATCTTAAGAGTGGTAACGGCCCAACTACCCCATGCATTTGCATCGTACGCCTCATTCATGTGACCGGCCATGACGTTCAAATTACCCGTCACTCGAACCCCCATCACATCGTCGACGTTATCACCGAAAATCTGATTGGTGAAATT
>SLHB01000335.1 GCA_007136375.1 Candidatus Hydrogenedentota bacterium | reverse complement strand
TCTCATTCTGGGGCGTTGCACTTCGGGCAGCGGCGGCCAGATCATTCTGGATGGCGCGAAGGCCGTCTTCGAGAAAGAGTTCCCAGAGTTGGCCAAGCAAGTCAACATTCAACTGCCCGACGAGAAAAGCCGGCGGGTCGGCCAAAGCATCGCCGCGGCCAGCCTGCCCGCGCTAAACGCTTAACCGCCGCCCCGGCGGCGGCCTTCCACGACAAGGAACCTGGCAATGGAGCATCAGTATAAGATGAAGACGGCCCAGGTGTTCGTGCCCGATGGCGGGCACGCCGCCGTGGCCGTGGCGCGAACGACTCACCTGGCCATTGGCGCCCACCAGGACGACCTGGAGATCATGGCCATCGACGGCATCCTCGCCTGCTTTCAGCAGCCGGACCGGTGGTTCACCGGCGTGGTGGTGACCAATGGCGCGGGTTCCCCCCGCGACGGCGTCTACAAGAATTACACGGACGAGGAAATGCGGGCTGTCCGCTTCGAGGAACAGACGAAGGCGGCCATGGTGGGCGGATACAGCGCCCAGATCTTGTTGGACTATCCGAGCAGCGCCATCAAGGACAAGGACAACAAGGACCCTGTCCACGATCTCGCCCTCATCGCCGAGACGGCGCGGCCCGAGGTGGTCTACACTCACAACTTGGCGGACAAGCACGACTCTCATATCGGCGTCGCGGCCAAGGTCATCGAGGCCCTGCGTAGCCTGCCGAAGGAAGAGCGACCCAAGAAGGTGTACGGCTGCGAAGTTTGGCGGGACTTGGACTGGGTGGTCGACGAGGACAAAGTGGCCTTCGACGTCTCGGCCCACGAGAACCTCCAGGCCGCGCTGGTCGGCGTGTTTGACTCGCAAATCGCCGGCGGCAAGCGCTACGATCTCGCCACCCTGGGGCGGCGTAAGGCGCACGCGACCTATCACGCATCCCACGCGACGGACGTTAGCACGGGCGCGGTCTTCGCCATGGATCTCACGCCCATCATCGCCGATGAAAGCCAGGATCCGGCGGCTTTCATTGCCGCGCACATCGACCGTTTCAAGGAAGACGTCCTTGATCGGGTGAACCGGTACGTATAGCCCCTATCCCATGACACGCCAGCGACGACGCCAACGCGCCGCCGGCTGGGGCGCCGCCCTGGCCGCCCTAGCCTTGTGCCTGCCCCTGGCGGGTTGCGGCGAGCCGCGCGCTCCCACGGAACGCTCGGGCGTCATCACCATGGCGCCCAACATCACCGCCACCGTCTTCGCCCTCGGCCGCGGCGATGAGGTCGTGGGCGTGACGTCCTTCTGCGCGGATCCGCCTGAGGTTCAGGATTTGCCGAGCGTGGGCGGGTACATTGATCCCGACTTGGAGCGGATCACCCGGCTCGCCCCCCGGGCCATTCTCCTGCAAGGGCGCCACGAGAAGGTGGCGGAGTTGGCCCGGCGCAACAACATCGAGGTCGTCAGCGTGCCCGCCGCCGTTGGCGCCGGAGAGCGCGGGGGCATCGCAGCCATCTACGAAGGCCTTCGCGTGATCGGAAAGGCCGTGGACGCGGAAGAAGAGGCGGAGGCCCTCATCGCGGACATCGAGGCCGAGTTGGACGCCGTGCGGCAAGCCGTGGAGGGCCGCTCCCGTCCCCGCGTCCTCTTCATCAACAGCCGCACCGAGCACAGCCTCCATACCTTATATACCCTGGGCGGGCCAAGCTTCGTCACCGAGCTTATCGCTGTCGCCGGCGGCGAAAGCATCTACGCCGACGCGTCCCAGCCCTATCTCGACGCGTCCAAAGAAACGGTGGTCCGGCGCGCGCCAGAGGTCATTGTGGAATACCAGCCCGCCGAAGGCCTCCGGGAAGAAGAGGAAGCCCGCTACAAGGCCGACTGGAACGAGCTGGCTTCCGTGCCCGCCGTCCGCGACGGACGCATCTACCTGGTGAAGGACGCCTTTATCCTGTCGCCCGGACCCCGCATCGCGGATACGGCCCGGCTGCTGGCGGGGCTGCTCCATCCCGGCGCGGAGATTCCCGAAGGGCCATGAACGGCGCTCTCGAAGCCGTGGACGCCGCCTTCGGCTATGAGCCCGGTCAGACCGTTTTTAGCGGCGTGTCGACGTCGTTGCGCGGCGGCGACCTGATGGGCATCGTCGGCCCGAACGGCAGCGGGAAGTCCACCCTGCTTCGGGTGCTGTCCGGCTTACTGAAGCCCCGCGAGGGCCGGGTGACGCTGGACGGCCGGCCCATCGGCGCATACAGCCCGCTCGCGCGCTCCCGCCGCCTCGCCTTCTTGCCTCAATCCGTGGACCCCGCATTCGCCCTCAACGCCTTCGAAGTCGTATGCCTTGGCCGCTATCCCCATGCAGGCGCCATGGGCGGCTTGCGCCGGCGGGACCTCGAAGTGGCGGAGCGCTGCCTCCGCGAGACAGGCGCCGCCGGCCTGCGGGACCGGGACTTTATGACCCTGTCCGGAGGCGAGCGCCAGCGCGTGCTCATCGCGAGCATCCTGGCGCAAGAGCCGGCCTTCCTCCTGCTGGACGAGCCTACCTCGTCCTTGGACATCCATCACCAGATCGAGGTGTTCACGTTGTTGCAGCGCCTTGCGGGGGAAGGGTACAGCGTGGCGGTCGTCACCCACGACCTCAATCTAGCGGCCCGCTTCTGCACGGGGCTGCTGCTCCTGTCGGGGGAGGAAGGACTCGCGGCGGCGGGAACGCCCGCCGACGTCTTGACGGAGCCCCTGTTGTCCCAGGCCTACGCCGCGTCCATCCGGGTGAGCGTGAATCCCATCACCGGCACGCCCCTTGTCACGGCCGAGGCCGTGGAGCACGCGCCGTGAAAACCCCACGCGCGCCATGGCTAACGGTGCTCCCGGGCGTGGTGGCCGTGTACGGTGTCCTTGCGGCGGCGAGCCTGCTCCTGGGCGCGGAGCATGTGAGCCTGGCCCAGGCGTGGACGGACTGGCGGGCTGGGCTGAGCCTTGCGGATTCGCCGGACCTCAGCATCCTCGTCCAGCAACGCCTGCCCCGCACGCTGGCCGCGCTCATCGCGGGCGCGGGCCTCGCCCTGGCGGGCTGCTCCTTCCAAGCCTTGCTGCGCAATCCTCTGGCCACGCCCTACACCCTCGGCGTGGCGAGCTGGGCCTCCCTTGGCGCGTGGGCGGCGACGGTTCTCATCTACGGCTACGGCTATCCATTCTGGATCTTCGGGCTGCCCACGGTGGAATTGGCGGCCTTCCTATTCGCCGCCGCGAACGTTACGGTGATCTACCTCCTCGCCATTGGCAAGGCGCGGATGGCCCCGACCGTACTCTTGCTCGCCGGCGTGACCATGGGCATGATCGCGAATTCTGGCATTTTGTTCATGCGCTATCTTGCCGATCCCGAACGTCTCGTGGTCATGGACCGCTGGCTCATGGGCGGGGTGGACGTGCTTGGCTTCGGCCCGGTGGCGGGGTTGCTAGCGGGAGTGATTCCGTGCTCGATTCTGCTTCTGCTGCAAAGCCCGAAGTTCGACCAGCTCGGTTTCGGTGAGGAGCTCGCCGCGGGCCGTGGCGTCAACGTGCGCCAGCTTCAGATTGTCACGTTCTTCACGGGATCGCTCATGACGGCCATCATCGTGGCCAAGGTCGGGCCCATCGGCTTCGTGGGCCTCATCGTGCCCCACGCCGTCCGCGGCGTCGTCGGCTCCAGGCACCGCCTACTCATGCCCCTGAGCCTCCTCGCCGGCGGCGCCTTCCTGTGCCTGTGCGACATTGTCGCGCGCCGCGTCCTTCCCGGCGAAACGCCCATCGGCATCATCACGACCCTCATTGGTGGGCCCTTCTTTATCTACCTCCTCGTGCGCCGCCGCTTCACCGACTGGCAGACCTGAGTGCCGCGCGGACGCCGGGGAATTCCGTTGGAACGGCCGCAAACCGGCTCGGATCCCACGGATGTCAGCGGTCTTTTTTCCCCTTCTTGCCTCGTTCCTTCGCCTGCTGGATCAAGCCGCCGCCTTTCTTCCCGCTAACGGCGTCCGCCACCACGCCCGCGGCGGCCATCTGGGCCAGGGGCACGGCCACGTTGCGGTGGCAGCGGGGGCATTCGATTTCCTTCTTCTTGAAATCGGGCGGGATTTTTACGCGCAGGCCACAGACGCAAGCAAGGAAGAGGAAGTTGTTCGCCTTTCGCAGCGCATCCCCGGCTTCCCGGGATTGGTGGCGCGCCTCCGCCTTGTCCTGAGCGAGGGGCGAGGCTTCACGGACGCCCGCGTCTTGGTCGCCCGCAAGGGCCGACGCAGGAAGAGCGCCGGCGCGTTTGCCGCCAACCTTCTTCCACGCTTCCTGATAGGCGTTGAAGGACGCGGCGCCGCCCATGCTCCGGAGGATGCCGATCCGGTCGTCAAGGGGCGGATGCGTGCTGAACAGGCCCCGGGCCGACACTTTCTGCAGGGGATTCTTGATGAACATGGGAGCGACGGCGCTGTTCACCTGGTTCATGGGCTGGACATCCCGCTTGATGGCCTCCAGCGCGCTGGCCAGGCCCTCGGGGTAGCGTGTGTAGACAGCGGCCGTCGCATCGGCGAGGTATTCGCGCTTGCGCGACGAGGCCAGGTAGAGCAGGCGGGAGAGGATGGGCGCGAGGATGATGAGCACGACGGCGGCGATCATCATGATGGGGTGCCCGCCGCCCCGTCCGCCTCCGCCGCCGCCCCGGGGTGGCCCGGAAGACATGCGCCCGGCGCTGCTGTAGAAAAAGACGCGGAGCATGGTCTCGCAGAAGATGACAATGGCTCCGGCCATGACGCCCATGAGGGTCATGAAAAGAATGTCCCGGTTCTTGATGTGGGCGATTTCGTGGGCGATGACGCCCTGGAGCTGGTCCCGGTTGAGGCGGCGCAGCAAACCGGCCGTCACCGCGACGACGGCGTTGTCCGGGTTGCGCCCCGCCGCGAAGGCGTTGAGCGCGGGCGAGTCAATGACGTACACCTCCGGAATCTTGCCAAGACCCGAGGCGATCGTCATCTCTTCGACAATATTGTACAGCCGGGGATGGTCTTCCTTCTGGATCTTCTTCGCGCCGGCCGAGCGCAGGGCCACCTGGTGGCCTTGGAAGTACGCCACGAGACCGAGGATCGTCCAAATGGCCACCGCTATCAGCAGGCCGACATAGCCGCCGCCCCTGCCCATGGCCTCGCCCACCACGTAGCCCAGCGTGACGAGGAGCAGGGCCATGAGGAACACCAAGAACATTGATTTTCGTTGATTCGACCGGATTTGTTCCCACATACCTTAGTAGTCTTCCCGAAAGTAGGCGGTTTCTCGCCCGTTTTCGCCTCGTTTCTCGCGCGGCGGCGCGGCAGACGGCCTTAGGGGCGCGCTGAATCGGCCGCGGCGTAAAAGGCGGCCCCCCGCGCCGGCCTTGCTCCCGGCCGGACGCGGGGGGATCGCCGTGACAATGGCTCGTCTCAGAAGGCCACCTTCGGGACCTCGCGCTCCCCGGGATCCTCGATCTCGAAGAAGTCTTCCTGCTTGAAGTTGAACATGCCCGCGATAACGTTGCTCGGAAACATCTGAATGCGGTTGTTGTACTTCATGACCTCGTCGTTGTAGTACTGACGGGCGAAGCCGATCCGGTTTTCCGTCGAGGTCAGTTCTTCCTGGAGGGACAAGAAGTTCTCGTTCGCCTTCAGATCCGGGTAGTTCTCCACCACGACGTAGAACTGGCCCATGGCGCCGGACAGCTCGCTCTCCGCCTGGCTCCGTTCGCCCACGGACTCCGCCTGCATCGCCCGGCTCCGCGCCTTGGTGATGTTCTCCAGGAGCTCCCGCTCGTGGGTCATATAGCCCTTGACGGTCTCGATGAGATTCGGGATCAGGTCGTGGCGCCGCTTCAGTTGCACGTCGATCTGGGACCACGCGTTCTTCACTTGGTTCCGGGCTTGCACGAGGCGGTTGTACATCGAAATGATGAACACGACGAGTAAGCCCGCAACAACTAACAGCACAATAACTGGGATCATGTGGCCTTTCCTTTCCTAGGCGTTGCCGCCTTCTCTTCCTTCCGCGGGTTCGTTGGCCGAAGCGGCGCCGCCAGTGCTGGGATCGCCGAACAGGCCTCGGAGGAAGGCCTCGACCTTGTCTCCCTGCTCCAGCCGGTGGCCTTCGCGCAACACCCGGGCCAGCTCGCCCTCGTCGAACCACAGCCCGTCGCCGGTCTTGCAGCGGTCGTATATAACGGGATTGTCCTCGCCAGCGGCGTCGCGCTCCATGGGCTTGCCGCAAATGGGGCAGTCCAACTGGCGGCCCTGGCCCGGCGCGGGCTTGTGGCCGCTGGTCATGAACGTCATGCACACGTCATGATCGCCGAAGATCAGGTCCGCCTCGGAGGCGTCGAGCCACACGCCGTGGCATTGGACGCAGTAATCCACCTCGATCTCGTCATGTTCGAGGCCGATAAGGGGCTCTTCCTTACAAACTGGACAATACATGGGCCGGAGGGCTCCCTGCTGTGTTTTCGGCTGACCGCTCGGCCCGCTTGACGCGGCCGGCAGCTTTACGGGAAGTCTAGAGTTCCGGCCGATGTCAGTCAAGCAGGGCCCAACGCCGCGCCGGTTTCTCAATCGCCGGATAGGGACACCATCGCCGCGGCGACAATCCCGTAGCGCCGCCTTCCAGGGGGGGCTTAGCTTGCCGACAAGATGCCCGCGACACGAGTTCACCCAACGGGTGAAAGCCGCTCTCCCTTCCCAGCCGCGAGCACAAGACCGTACAGAGAGGTTCGGCTGGGTTATCCGGCGATTGGGGCGGTCCTTGTGCGGCGGGAGCGTCCCAGTTTATAATGATGGTGAACGCTGTAACATTAGGGGGATTTTCACTGGGGGATTTCGTGGCCCACCGGCTGTGTGGCTACGCTACACCCGCCAATGCCGTCCATATCGGCGCCTCATTGGATTCCGTCCTAGCACGGCATAACACCCGCCCCGGCGTCCCGCGGGAGGCGGGCCAGCTTTGTTGGAGGGCCCGGCCATGGCCAGTCTGCAAGATATCGACACCACGAAGACCTTTTACGCCACTGTATTGAGCAACGAGCGCATCACGCCGGACGAATCAACGGAAGATGTCCGGGAGATCGTCCTCGAAGTAGAGCGGAACAGTTTCAACTACGAGATCGGCCAGAGCGTCGCCCTTCTCATTCCGGGGCCCCACGAGTTCGGCAATCCCTACCACTTGCGACTGTACACCATCGCCGGGGACGCCCAAGGCCGCGACGGAAAGCCGGCCATAACGCTGTGCGTGAAGCGGTGTTTCTACATCGACGACGTGACGGGCGAGCAATACCCCGGCGCCGCGTCGAACTACTTCTGCGACAGGGCGCCCGGGGACCGGGTGGAGCTTTCCGGGCCCCATCCCAGCCCCTTCTCCATCCCGCCCGAAAAGACCGACAACATCCTCATGGTGGGCTTGGGGACGGGCATCGCGCCCTTCCGCGCCTTCATCAAACACATCTACGGCGAACATGGCGGCTGGGACGGGAAGGTGCGCCTCTTCTATGGCGCCAAGACAGGCTTGGAGATGCTCTATCTCAACGACAAGAACAACGATCTCGCCCACTACTACGACCGGGAGACGTTCAAGGCCTTCGAGGCGGTGAGTCCCCGCCCGGCCTTCGACGCGCCCGCGGAGCTGGACAAGGTCATCGAGCAAAACGCCGCGGAAGTGTGGGAGATGATGCGGGATCCGGACACCTATGTTTACGTGGCCGGTCATTCCAAGGTAGGCGAACTCCTGGATCAGGCGGGCGCGCGCATGGCGGGCTCCGCGGACAAGTGGGAGCGCCGCAAGGCCGAGCTCCAGGCGGGAGGCCGCTGGGCCGAGCTGATGTATTGATCCGGCGATCCCGCTGTGAATACAAGCGGGCGGAGCGTGTACAATAGGGGTATGGAAGCGCCATCACAAGGCCGGTTGCACGTGGGACCGGCGGGCTGGGCCTATGCCGACTGGAAGGGGAAGGTGTATCCCCCGGACATGCCCCGCTCGCTCCATCCTCTGGCGTATCTGAGCCGGTTCTTCAACACGGTGGAGGTGAACGCCACCTTCTACCGGCCCTTGCCCGCGCGAACGGCGGCGCCGTGGCTGCACCATGCCGGGGGAAACCCGGACTTCCTTTTCGCGGTCAAACTATGGCGCGTATTCACCCATGAACGTGAGGCTTGGCCAGCGGCCACGGCCGTCCAAGAAATGGAAGAGACGCTGAAGCCCCTCGCGGAAGCGGGCAAGCTCGGCGCCTTGCTGGCGCAGTTTCCCTGGAGTTTCCGCCGCACCCCGGAAGACCGGACGTGGCTGCGCCGCGTTACCGAGGCTTTCGCGGCCTACCCCCTCGTCGTGGAATTGCGCCATGGCTCCTGGGACCGGCCAGAGGTCTATGCGGGCCTGCGGGAACGCGGGGTTGCCTTCTGCAACATCGACCAGCCCCAGATAGGCGACTCCCTGGCGCCCACGGAGGTCGTGACCGCGCCCTTAGCCTACGCCCGGCTCCACGGCCGCAACGAAGCGGACTGGTTCCGGGAAGGCGCGGACCGCAACGGCAGATACAATTATTTGTACAGTGAAGCGGAGCTGGCGCCCTGGCGGGCCCGCATCAAGGCGATGCTCGCGCAGGCCGCCCGTCTCTTTGTGGTGACAAACAACCATTTCGAGGGCCAGGCCGTGGTGAACGCTTTGGAGCTGCTCCACGGCTTGGGTCATCCCGTCCAGCCGCCGCCGCAACTGTGCTTGGCGTACCCCCGGCTTGACGGCCTGGGCCAAGCGGCGCCGGCGGAGACGGGCGGCCCGCCGTGAACCGTTCTAGGCCGGGCGGGCGCCGTTCGCCTGGCGCGAAACCATGGGCCGCTTCGAAAGGAAGGCCGGACACCCCATGCGCAACTTGTGGCGGATAACGGGCGCGGCCGCGCTGGCGGCGGCCATCGTGCTGGCGGGCCGGGCCTACCTCAGCGAGAGGAGCGACTGGGCCCATCAGCAGGAGCATGACGCCCTGGCCAGCGAGATGTTGGCCCGGCTAGAAGTGGACCACCAGGCCCGGCTGCCCGACACGCGCGCCGTTATCGAGCGGCTGGCCGCCCACGCGGAGACGGAGAACCCGAGCCGCGAATCCCTCCTTGCCCAGGCGCTTCTCTATCAGGGAGGAGGGGATCCCGAGCAGGCCCGGGCCGTGTACGAGCAGTTGCTGGAGAAGGCGCCGGAGTGGTCCCGCGCCTATTACGGCTACGGCGTTGTCCTTCATAAGCTCGGCGAGCTAGACGACGCGGAGGCGATGTTCCGGCGCGCCATCGAACTGGCGCCGCGATGGAGCCGGGCCCATAACGGCTTGGCCATCCTTTTGCGCATGCAGGACCGCCTCGAAGAGGCCCGGCGCCACGCCGAAACCGCGGTGGACCTCGCGCCCGACAGCGTCGCCAGCCGGAACAACTACGGCAACCTCCTCGTCCGGCTTGAACAATACGAGGCGGCCGAAGCGGAATACCGCATAGCCATCGACTTGCAACCGGACCACCCCGCCCCCTACTACAACTTCGCCTGCGTAAGCAGCCTCCAAGGCAAGAAGGATCAAGCCCTCGTCTACCTGGAAGAGGCCATCACCCGGGAAGACGCCTTCCGTGAACAGGCGAAGGTGGACGGCGATTTCGGTCCCATCCGCGACTCGGAGCGCTTTCAGGCCCTCGTCTACGAAAACGCCGGATAGCCCGCCGTCCTGGCTCTACCGAGCCGGCGCCCCGCGGCTCAACGGCTGGGATCGTCCGCCACGGTAGAGACGGGGAGATGGAACACGCCATCGTGGGCGTCGAGGACGGACGTCTCCAGGTAGGCCGTGTCGAACCGGATGCGCGCGGGGTCCTCCGCGCCCCGGGGCGCTCCATGAAACCCGGCAAACCCCAGGTCCACGCCCGCCGCCGCCAGCGCGGCCTCAATGCCGCCTTCCGCTGGGGGTTCGAGGACGGCTCTTTCCACGCGGAACCCATGGACCGCGTCTTCGTCGGGATGCAAGCCAGCGGTCTCGCCTCCGGCGCTGGTCACGCCTAGGCTGACGTAGCCTTCTCCCAAGGCCTGCGCGAGCCGTTGCCCCATGGGAAGCTCCCGGAGGCCTTCATACACGATAGGCGTTTTCTGGATGTGCGCATTGTGGGCGACGAGGGCGATCTTCGCGTCTGGGTCCATCCGGCCGAGCCGCCACAAGACCGAATCCGCCATGAAGCCGTCGCGAACGCCCATGTCGCCGGGCAATCCTTGGCCCGCAAGGAACCGCGCCATGGCGCCCAGGTTGTACACGGCGCGCCAAGCGCTCTCCAAGTGGCGCTCGGCAAGGCTGTGACGGTCCCGGCCGTAGCGCGCCACATGGTCCGGTTCGAGGGCGCTGAGACGGCCGCGAAGCCAGCCCAGTCCAGCCATGAGGGCGTCCTGTTGCTCCTTGGCGAGGCGGCCGTAGCGTGGCGCGGCCGCGGCCATGGAAGGGCCTTCCACGCCTTCCGCCAAGGCGATGACAGGCTCCAGGAACGGCAAGGCCGCGGCGTCGGCGGCGGAGAGGTATTCTTTCAGAGGGCGCAGCGAAGGCAGGAGCGAACCGCCCGCCTGAGGGATGTCGACGCCCGCGAACCGCACGGGAATAGCGGCGTCCCGGTTGTAGACCCGCACCCAGCGCAACGCCGCCCGGACCTCCTCCGGATGCGGAAAGGGCCCCAAGAGTTCATCGAGATCGCTGTCCGCGCCCTCGCCCCGGGTCCAGCGGTCCACGGCGAACCCCTCGCTGAAACCGAACTCCATGGCGTGGACGGTGAAGCCGCACCGCTCCACGAGGAAGCGCAGCACCCTGTGGCGCAAGAGGCAGACCTCGCGGATGAAATGGGAGTTCTCGCCAACAGCGACGACGCGGGCGCCTTCGGCGATCGCGCGTAGCGGCTCCAGGTCGTCCAACGGCCCCGTGGGGTCAAGGGAATCAAGGGCGAAGCTGTGGCCGCGCAGCCACTCCGTCAAGCCCCCCGCATCCCCGCCGCTCACCGGGGTCTCCCGCCGCGCCTGCGCTCAAAACGAGAGCAGGCAGTGCCAAACGAACATGTACGCGAGCTGGTCATTCTCCTCCCAGGTGCGCTGCACAATGGCTTCGTCGCCCATGATCTTGGGAAACTCCGCCCGCTTTTCCTCCCATGGGACACATACGCCGGGCGCCCGGCCAGGGTTTGCCCGCGGCGCGGCTTCCGGTTGTTCATGCATTATGCGCATCCTTTCCCAGAAAACAGGGGCCGGCTCCACCGGAATCCCTCAATACTTGCCATACTCCACCGTAAAATCCGTCATCGCCCGGACATTCTCGGGCCTGGCGTCGTTCTGCATAATGGCGCTCGCGTCCATGCAGTAGCCGCCATCGGGCGCGCACAGGTCGATAAGCTCCTTGCATTTCGCCCGCACCTCGTCCGCGGACCCGTAAGCCAACAAGGCGTTGGGCACGCCGCCGGTGATGCAAAATTTCTTCCCGAGAACCCGTTGCGTTTCCACGGGGTCGCTCCGGTCCAAGTGAAAGACGATGCTCTTTTCAGGCAGCTCCGCAAAAGCCTCCAGGTGAGCCGTCCAATCGCCCTCCGCGTAAAACAACGTTTGATGCCCGTGAGACCAAATCCCCTCGATGACTTTTTTCAGCGTGGGCCAGTAGATGGTGTCGAAGTGCTCCTGCTTCACGAAAGGCACGCCGCCGCGGTGCATCCAAAAGGCGATGGGAACGTTCCGCTCGGGATCCGCCCCCGAAAGAGCCACGGCGACGTGGGTAAGGTGGGGCGCCAGGGCCTCGCAGGCGGCCTTCACCTGGTCCGGGATGGTCAGCAAGTCTTCCGTCAAGCCCATGTAGCCGCGCAGCTTGTCGGCGATGATGTCCATGGGCGCCTTGAGCATGCCGCCAATGGCCGGCGGCGTGCCGCATTCCTGGCGCAGCCGCGCGTTCTGCTGGCCGAGGGCGCCGAAATACTGCAACATGGCCATGCCGCCCTTGACCAGGGCCATGTTGTGGCGGAATGTGTTGGCTTCGCCCGGGGGTCCAATGTCGCTGGAGACTTTCGGCAGCCAATTGTTGAACAAGAAGGCCGTCGGATCCTCGATGAGGGCGTCGTATTCTTCCGGCGCCATATAGGCCGCGTCTTCCGGCGGCTCCAGATACTGGAACGCGGTGTCCGCGGAGATTTCCACCCCAGGCGACGCGTAGTACTTCATGCCCATGGCCTGGGTCAACGCCGTCCATACGTAGACCATGTTGCCGACGCACGCGTCCCATTGGAACTCCTTGGCGCACTTGCACACGGCGTCGAAGGCTTTGTTGTAGTCCTGGGTGATTTCCTGGCAGGTGTAGCCGCCATAAGCGGCCACGAATTCGGCGGCCAGCGGACGCACGGGCACGCGGTCTGGCTTGCCGTTGCGCAGCGCGGTGACATAACGCTCGAGCCGCTCCGCGTATAAGGCTTCCATGGCGTCGCTCATGGACGCAATCCCCCTCTTCTTCTGACGTTCGCGCGCGGCGCGGGCCTTTGCGTCATGCGCGGCGATCCCCCAATTCAGCCGATCCGCGGCGGGGCCGCCGCGAACCACTGAAGAAACTATACCAGAGCGTCCGCGCCCCGAGCGAATGCCGGGGCGTGATCTCGCGGGCTCCGCCGTTTACAATGGGCCCGCGGCGGAAACTTCAAGAGCCAAGCGCGCCATGGCTGGCCGGGACGCCCCGGCTAGGATAGGTCCGCTCGCGTCCGCCGCGCAACCGAGAAGGAGATTCACGCCATGCGCCGCTTCATCATCACCGTGTGCGCCGCTGTCATCGTCCTCGCCGCTGGCGGCGCGGGTCTGGCCTACCTCACCTTGACCGGAGCGTTCACCGGAATCGATCGGGAAGTCGCCCCCGGCGATCCCCTTCCCGATTTCTCAATGACCGGAACCGATGGGGAAACCTACGCCCTGGCCGACTACGAAGGCCAGATCATCGTCCTGGATTTCTGCTCCCACCTTTGTCCGTGGTCGATGGGCGCGGACGCGCAGTTGGCGGAGCTTTACGAGGAGTACGCCGGGGAAGAGGTGGTTTTCCTGGGAGTCGACAGCCACTACGGCGTGGACCTTGAAGAGATCCAAGCCTACGTGGAGGAAAG
>SLHB01000274.1 GCA_007136375.1 Candidatus Hydrogenedentota bacterium | reverse complement strand
AGTCCGTCAGCTTTAGAGCGCTCTTAATGAAGCGCGCGTCGGTGATCTTCACGATTTCTTGCCCCGGGTGGACGTCTTCTTGGCGGGTTTCTTCGCGCTCCGGCTGGCGGCCTTTTTCGCCGGCTTCGTGGGCTCTTTGTCTGGGGCAAGGTGGCAGTATGCAATCCTCAGCACGTCGGAGATGTTGTCCGCGTACACGAAGTCGAGTTCCTTGGTGACCTGCTCCGGGATTTCCAGAACATCCCGCTCGTTCTCTCTAGGCAAGACGATCGTGAAAAGGCCGGCGCGATGGGCCGCCACGACCTTCTCCTTGACGCCGCCCACCCGCAACACGCGGCCCCGCAAGGTGATCTCGCCGGACATGCCCATGCGGGAGAACGGCGCGATCCCCCGCAAGGCCGACACCATGGAGACCATGAGCGCGACGCCCGCGGAGGGACCGTCCTTGGGGATCGCGCCTTCGGGCACGTGAATGTGAACGTCTGTGTCCTTGTAGAAGTCCTCGGGCACGCCCAGTTCTTCGCAGTGGGCGCGTATGTAGGCGTGGGCGGCTTGCGCGGATTCCTTCATCACGTCGCCCAGGTGGCCGGTGAGGTGAAGGTTGCCCTTCCCTTTCATGAGCAAGGTTTCGATGTGCAGGATGTCGCCGCCCACTTGAGTCCAGGCGAGCCCAACGGCCACGCCCGGCCGCGGCTCCTCGTCGGCAAGGTTCTCGCTGTACTCTGGCGGCCCGAGATAGGCGCGCACATCCTCGCGGGACATGGTTTGGATGGGATCCGCCTTGTCAGTGAGTATATCGAGGGCCACCTTTCGGCAAACCTGCCCAATGCGGCGCTCAAGGTCGCGCACCCCGGCCTCGCGCGTGTAACGCTCGATGATTTCGCGGATGGCCTCGGGCGAGAACTTCAGCGCGTTGTTGAGTCCCGCGTCCCATACTTGCCGGAATACGAGATGTTTCTCGGCAATCTCTTCCTTTTCGAAACTGGTGTACCCAGGGATCCGGATGATTTCCATCCGATCATGGAGCGGCGCGGGAATGTCGTATTCCGAATTCGCCGTGGCGATGAAGAACACCTGCGAGAGGTCCACGTCGACTTCTAGGTAGTGGTCGCTGAAGGCCTTGTTCTGTTCGGGATCTAGCACTTCGAGCAAGGCGGACGCGGGGTCGCCGCGGAAATCCATGCTCATCTTGTCGATCTCGTCCAGCATGAACAATGGATTCTTGACGCCCGCGCGGCGGATGCTCTGAACGATCCGCCCGGGAAGGGCGCCGATGTACGTTCGCCGGTGGCCGCGTATCTCCGCCTCGTCGCGGATGCCGCCCAAGGAGACGCGGACAAACTTGCGCTTGGTGGCGTCCGCAATGGACTGGCCGAGCGACGTCTTGCCGACGCCGGGCGGGCCCACGAAGCAGAGAATGGGCCCCTTGCGCCGGGCGCCGCCCGTGATGCGCACCGCGAGAAACTCAAGGATGAGCTCTTTGACCTTCTTCAGTCCGCAATGACGTATGTCCAGAAGCTTCTGGGCGCGCTCGATGTCCGTGCTTTCCCGAGTGCGCTTGCGCCAGGGAATCTCGCACAGCCATTCCAAGTACGTCCGAATGATGGCGCTTTCGGGGCTCATGGGCGGCATCCGCTCGTAGCGGTTCAACTCCCGGAGAGCCTTCTGGGCGAACTCCTTCGGCATGCGCGCCTTCGCGATCATATCGTGAAGCTCGCTGTACTCGCTGCCCTCGTCCGTCTGCCCGAGCTCCTGCTGAATGGCCCGGAGCTGCTCCTGCAGGAAGTACTCGCGCTGGTTTCGCTCCATCTGGTCCCGCACCTTGTCGCGAACCCGCTGCTCAATGCCCTGAAGCTCCAGCTCCCGCATCAACACGGAGCTAATCTGATCCAAGCGCGGTCCGCCCGGCGGACACTCGAGCAACTCTTGGCGCTCCTCCACGCGCAGCGGCAAGTGGGCGCACATGATGTCCGACACATCGGCGGGATGGCTGAGTTCACGAAGGGACGAAACAACATCCGGGCTGACACGCTGGGTTGTCCGCACGAATTCCTGGAAGTAACCCAGTGCGACTCGGACCCGGGCTTCGTCTTCCTCGCTGGGCTCCTCAAGTTCTTCGTGCTCCAGGCTGTCCAAAAGGACTTGCGCCTCAAGATGGGCTTCTTCCGGGAGCAGCTTTTCCAACTCAGCGCGGACCACGCCCTCGATGACGACCTTCATCGCGCCGTCGGGCATGCGAAGGGTTTGGAGGATGTTGACGGCCACGCCCACGTCGTGGAGGTCGCTTCGGCCTGGATCTTCAATGCTCCCATCGATTTGCTTGCACAGGAACAAGGGCCGGCCGCTCGCGAGGCTTTCCTCCACGGCTATGATGGACTTTGGGCGGCCCACCATGAGGGGCGCCACCATCCGCGGAAAGATCACCATGTCTTTGAGCGGCAGCAGCGGCAGTTGGACCTGGTTGTCCGCCGTCTGGCGGCGGGAGGAGCGCTTCTTGGGCACGAATAGACTCTCCGGAGAAAGGCACGCCCGGCGTGGACGTGAATCAGCTTGAAAGGGGCGTGAGTGAACGGCAGCGCCCGAACGCCCCGGCCACGAAGGCGGATATGCGTCCATGGTCGGAAAGGGCCGGAACAGCAGCGCGCTTCCGGCCCGAAGAAACAGTCAGAACGCCGCTAGGCGCGAAGGGCGGCTGTTCTTGGTGAAAGTCGGTTTACGCCGACGCGGACGACTTCTTGGAGCCCTGCCCGCGGTCTTCACCATGCTCGTGCTCATACACGAGGAGAGGCTCCTCCTTGTCGCGGACGACGCCGGGGGTGATAACGCATTCGCGGATATCCTCCCGGGAGGGGATGTCGTACATTATGCCAAGCATCACCTGCTCCATGATCGACCGCAAGCCCCGGGCCCCGGTGTCCTTCTCGATGGCGAGCTCCGCCACGGCGTCGATGGCCTCCGCCTGATAGTGCAGCTTGACTTTCTCCAGTTCGAACATCTTCTCGAATTGGCGAACGATGGCGTTCTTCGGCTCGGTCAGGATGCGGATGAGATCATCCCTCCGCAGCTCGTGCAGGGTGGCTATTACGGGCAGACGCCCCGAAAACTCGGGAATCATGCCGTACTTTATGAGGTCTTCCGGCTCCACGAGGGCGAGCAATTCGCCGATGCGGCGATCCCGCTTGGAGTGGATATCCGCGTTGAAGCCAATGACCGTCTTCTGTGTCCGCTGCTCGATAAGCTTTTCAAGGCCGTTGAAAGCGCCGCCGCAGATGAACAGGATGTTCGTGGTGTCGACTTGGATGCATTCCTGTTGAGGATGCTTGCGCCCGCCTTGAGGCGGTACATTGGCGACGGTGCCTTCCAACAGCTTCAGCAGCGCCTGCTGCACGCCCTCCCCAGAAACGTCCCGGGTGATGCTTGGGCTGTCGCCCTTCCGCGCGATCTTGTCGATCTCGTCGATGTAAACGATGCCGGT
>SLHB01000096.1 GCA_007136375.1 Candidatus Hydrogenedentota bacterium | reverse complement strand
GTGGGCGTCACGCTCCTGCCCGGCGCGGCCGAAGGCCTCCTGCGCCTTCAGGAAGCCGGACTCCCCCTCATCGTCGTAACGAACCAATCGGGGATCGCCCGGGGCTATTACACCGAGAGCGAATACCTCGCCGTCCACGGCGAAATGGAAGACCAACTGCGCCGCGCGGGCGTCCGCCTGACCGCCGCCTATCACTGCCCCCACGGGCCCGGAGACGGCTGTGGGTGCCGAAAACCACTGCCCGGCCTGCTCCTGGACGCGGCCGAAACCCATGACGTGACGCTGGAGCGATCCTTCATGGTGGGAGACAGCCTCCGCGACGTAGAGGCCGGCGCCGCGGCCGGATGCGCCCTCAACATCCTCCTGGATCCATCCTCCACGCCGCCCTGGCGGCCCGCCGTCCCCACCCTGGACGCCGCCGCGGACCTCATCCTGGCCCGGCTCGTCTGAAGCCCTGGCCCCGCCTTGCTTCAACAGACCGCGGCGGTGGCGGAGTGTCAACGGACGGTGATGAGTTCGCGGATGGCTTCGAAGCGTTGTGGCCCGATGCCGGAGACTTGGTGCACCTCTTCGATGCTGCTGAAGGGGCGGGTAGCGCGGTAGCGGACGATCTCGCCGGCGAGCACGGGGCCGATGCCCGGAAGCGTTTCCAGCTCGGATTGGGAGGCGGTGTTCAGGTTGATCAGCCCACCGTCGCTCCCATCCGCGGCGTCCGCCTCACTTGGCGCCGAAGGGGGCGTCGGCGGGCCGTCGCTGGCGGGGACCCGGCGCTCCCAGCCGTACACGGTGTACGCCGGAGGATTGAGGGCGAGGGCGGATTGGCGGCCGCGCAGGGTCAGCCGGCCGTCGACGACCTCCGAGAGGGCGCCGCGGGGCACCACAAGGGTCGTGCCGTCGATGAGCTCCGCCGCGCGGTTGAGCTCGGACACGTCCGCCTCTTCCGTGAGGCCGCGCGCTTCCCGGATGAGGTCGTCGACCCGGGCTCCTTCATCCAGCACGTAGACGCCAGGACGGCGCACGGCGCCTTGGACGCCGACGGCCACCTCGCCCGGCGGCGCTTCCTCGGTAACGTGAATTTCCAACGCAGCCGCGTCTTGCGCCGCCTCGGCGGGGACATCTTCAGCGCCGGGCGCCTCGGCGGATTCGTCTTCGGCGGGGGTGGCTGTGGCCGGCGCCGTGTCGCCGTTTTCCGCGTTGACCAGAATCGGGGCGTCGGCGGCGTCTTCGCGGTCCGAATACCAATAGAGGGCAGAGAGCCCGACGCACAACGCGGCGATGACCGCCACCAGGGCGATTTGCTCCCGGCGCGTTAGAAAGCGATTGAGATAATCCCCCGGAGTCTCCATTCCGAGCGGCCTCCCCAGTAGAAGTTTAGATATAAGCGGGCGGGACGGCGTCCTCCGTGAATCGTCCCAGCCCCAGTCACGTCTCGGCCCTTCATCCGCAGCCAAGCATTGCGGTCACTCGCGCTCGCGGATGCTAGGCGTTGCGTCCCATGCGCATGCGCCGGGCTACGATACCGATGGCGCCCACGCCAAGCAACAGCGCCGTGGCGGGTTCCGGAATGACATCGCCGCCCACCGCGCTCACGGGGGTGTAGCGGAGTTCGGTCATGACGAATTGTTCGCCGCCGCTGAAGCTGTCATGCGTATCCACATAGTGATTGGACAGGTCAGAGATTACGACCTCATCCACTGGTCCCCAGTTGAAGCTTTGGGCCGCGGGTGGGCCGTAGGAAAGGGTTATCAGATCCTGTCCGACCAGCTCGCCGCCGAGGTAGCCCGTGACGTGACCTTGCAGATACAGCTCTCTGCCATTAGCTTCGCTGTATAGACCGGAGGCGTCGAACCCTTCGAAATAGAACGGTTCGTCTGGCTCCGGCGCGGTAAAGGTGTAGCTATCCTCGTTGCGCCACAAGAAGCCGAGAGCCTGGTGTTCTGTTAGCAAGTCGTTCACAAATACAGCAGCGTCGTGTTCGAGGAGCATATTGTAGACTGTTGGCGTCACCTCGTATATTGCGCGATAGCCCTCCCAGTTCAGTCCGCCGTGACCGTCCGGAACAAAGCTGAACCCCCGCCAAATCGGATTGTCATCATCATAGGCGTCCAGGAAATCCACAGTGATCGTGCCCCCATGGGCGTTTGGCGCTAGGGCAAGCAATGCCGCCACTCCAACGGCGACGCCAATTTGCAACACATTCCGCATAACAAATCTTCCTTCTCGTTTAGCCTATACACAGCCCGCAATCCTTTTGCGGCACGGCTAAATAGTAAGCAAGATCCTTGCCATCATGATTTGACATATGCGATTGCGCGCTAACAGATTACCGGAACAAGACTTGCGGATACGCGCGATTGTGGCCGCAGAAGGAAGGGCTGTGATCAAGTAGTGACCAGATCGATCACGAATTATTCAATAGTGAACAAACAACGCCGCTCGTTTTGGTCTACTGCTCAATGACTCAATCCGAAAGACGCACAGATAATAATAGGGATTCTTGGATTATCATACAGGCGTTCTTCGTTTCCGCGCGCCGCCGGCCAGCCCCATGAGTCCCCCAGCCACCACAATATATATCGGATTGTGCATATTATTAAATAAGTTATCTATCATAAACATCAAGAGTATCACGACTAGCCCCACTGCCGGAAATATTAGCGGATGAGTCCAGGCCTGTTGCGGCGTCTTCCGCGCGAGCATGACGCCTGGCAACAACAATACCGCGCACGCCGCGGTAAGCCCGACGAAACCTCGCTGCCCAAAGTGAATGATCCACATGCTATCAGTCGCCATAGTTGGCCTGTGGGGCGGCCGGTTACGGTTGAACCTTCCCCAGCCAAACACGGGCCGGTTCATGGCGTGAGCCGCCAGGATATTCTCGTTGTCAACCCGAAACTGCAAAGATGAAGCGCGGTCTGCTCCGAACAAAGTCTCGGAATGATCGATTAGCGCTTGAGCATCCCAAATACCGGGGGCTCGCACGATCAAGAAGAGACAGATCCCGGCGGTTGTGGCGTACACCGCCAGCCCGCTCTTGCCATAGTAGACGGTAAAGAGAACGGCCGCGCCGATGAATAGGATGGCCAATGCTCCCGCTGACTTACAAAGAAAGGTCGTAAAAAGCATGGGGACCAAATACGCTAGGATCGGAAAACCAAAAAGCCTCTTCAATGAGCCTGACAGCCACAGGGCTACTCCAGCCAGAGAGGCGGTTGCCATCCACATGCCAACGGCCAAGCCGTGCTGCAGGAACACCATTGGGCGCCAGCCAAAGCCGCCTCCCCGGACGGTTTGAGCGAACTGATGTTGAAAATATCCATAGAAGATCTGATGTAACTGCGGGCTCATCCGTACTTCCCAAAGCACAAAGGGGATGTAGATGATACCGCCCAAGAACACGGCAATTGTAAGCTCGCGTATGGCCGGTAGACTAGTAAAGTACAAGCGGCCAATGAAATAGGGCAAGATCCAGGCAACGGTC
>SLHB01000192.1 GCA_007136375.1 Candidatus Hydrogenedentota bacterium | reverse complement strand
GAGCGGCCCGCCGCCAGCTCCGCGATGGCGAAGATGCGCTCAAAGGGATATGCGGCGGAATCCCGGGCCATGTCGCCGGGGCTCTGTGCGTCCTCCAATTCCCACGCCGGCGCGGTGGAGTCCTTCGCGCGCCGGTGCATCTCCGCCTCCGGCAAGAACGCCAAGTCCCGGGTTTCCCGCATGTGCTGCTGGTGCGTCTTTCTGAGTTCAGCGAGGATTTCCTGGTGCGCTTCCGACTCCACGAGATTCTCTATTTCGTGGGGATCCGTCTCAAGATCGTAAAGCTCTTCGGGAGGCTTCGGCTCGAACACCCGGGCTTGCGGTCCTTCAAGGGCGCCCTCTTCGTACAAGCGGCGCCAGGCGCGGGCGGATTCCAACGTGTACATGTAGTGGCTGAAGTGACCGTGCATGAGATGGGGCATGTAGTTACGCACATAGATATAGCGGCCATCGCGGACCGAGCGGACGAGGTCTTGCCGCTCGTCCATCCGCCCGCGGAAGCCGAAGACATGTGTGCGCGGCTCAGCTTCATGAAGGCCCATGAAGGCGCGGCCCTGCATCCATTCCGGCGGCTCAGCGCCCGCCAAGCTCAACACGGCCGGCGCCAGGTCCACGAAGCTGATCAGCCGGTCCGTGGCGCCTCCCGGGGCATAATCCGCCGGCGCAAGGTCCCGGAACTTTTCCGGAACGTGAACCAAGAAGGGGACGTGGAGGCCTGTGTTGTACGCGAGCTGTTTGTGCCGGGGCATGCCGGATCCGTGGTCGCCGAAGAAGAAGACTATAGTGTCTTCGAGGAGGCCGTCGGCCCGGAGTTCTTCCATCATTTCGCCGAACCACTCGTCCATTCGGGTAATCGAATGGTAATACTGCGCCCAGTCCCTCCGGAATTCGGGCGTATCGGGGTGGTACGGCGGCAACGGAGCCTCAGCGGGATCATGATATGGCAAATCCGTCCGCTGCCGGATCTGTCCGCCGTGGCTTAGCGTGCTGTTGAAGACTGCGAAGAAGGGCTGCCCCTCTCCCCGGTTCCGCCAATGGGCCTCGTCCGAGGATTCGTCCCAAACGTCGTCTCCGGGGCGCGCGTTGTAGTCTTCCTTCACGTTGTTCGTCGTGTAATACCCCTGAGCGCGGAGCAGCGCGGGAAACATGACGGCGTCCTCCGGCATATCCACCCAACTCCGGTGATTGTGCGCGCCCAGACTCGGCGGATACATGCCCGTGATGAGGGTCGTCCGCGCCGGGGAACACACGGGCGCGTTGGACCAGGCCACGTCGTACCGCAGCGCTTCCGACGCAAAGGCGTCGATGTTGGGCGTGTGGGCGTAGGCGTCGCCGTAACAGCCGAGGTGGGGGCCGATATCCTCGCAAGTTAGCCAGAGGATGTTCGGGCGTTCGTCCCTTTCGCCGGCTTGGGCCCGGGGCATGCGGCCCGCGAGAGGACTTCCAGCGGCGAGCAAGCTGGCTTGCAGGAACCGGCGGCGCGTCAGGCCGGACTGGGTCATGGCGGTGCTCCCTCCAAGATCGCGCGCATCCCTCCCCATCCTCGAGCGGTGCGGCGGAGGGAGTGGTTAAGGGGTTCGAAAGACGCGCACAAGCATAGCCCGGGCATTTCGCCAAAAACAAACGAAGCGTTCGGCGGAACCGTCGAGGCGGCGCGCGGGGCTCAACGCGCGGCCACCGCGCGGGGCTCAACGCGCGGCGGCGGTCCATCCTGGCGGCGGCGTGTCGAAGGCGAGGCCCTCGTGGAGGTAAATGGTGCGGTGGGCGTGTTGCGCTACGGCGATGTCGTGGGTGACAAGGACGAGGGTGACGTCTTCCGAGCGGTTCAGCTCCCACAGAAGCTCCATGATGCCTTCCCCCGTTCGCTCGTCGAGATTGCCCGTGGGCTCGTCGGCGAGAACAACACTGGGGTTGTTGAAGAGGGCTCGGCCAATGGCCACGCGCTGTTGTTCGCCGCCCGAGAGCTGGCCAGGCTTGTGGCCCATGCGTCCGGCCAGGCCCACTTTCGCGAGGACGCTTTGCGCCCGCTCAATCACGCTCCCCCGCGGCTGCCCCTGAGCCAACGCGGGCATCATCACGTTTTCCAGGGCGGTGAACTCGGGGAGCAGGTGGTAGAACTGGAAGACGAAGCCGATTTCCTGGTTGCGGATGGTGTTCACCGCGAGACGGGGAAGCTGCGTTAGAGGCTTGCCCCTGAAGTAGACCTCGCCCTTGGAAGGCGTATCGAGGGTGCCCATCAGGTGCAGCAACGTGCTCTTCCCAACGCCGGAGGGTCCAAGTATCGTCAAGATCTCCCGGTCCCGCACAGCCAAGTCGATTCCCTGGAGAATGTGCAGAACCTGGTCGCCATCGCCATAGGTCTTCCAGACGCCGCGGCATTCGATGACGGGGTCACTCATAACGCAAGGCGTCCACGGGGTTGAGCCGGGCGGCGCTCCAAGCGGGATACAGTGTAGACAAGAACGTAAGCACCACCGCCGCGACAGTGACCCAGGCTACGTCGGCCCATACGACATCGACGGGGATGCTGTCGAAATAGTAGATCTGGCTGTCGAAAAGATTCACGCCAAGCATCCACGCCACGGCCTCGGCGACGGGATTCAGGTTGTAAGCCAACAAAACCCCCGCCACCAGGCCCACGAGCGTCCCGCTCATGCCTATAAGCAGGCCTTGAATGATGAATAAGAGGAGTATGGCTTGGCTGCTCACCCCGATGGTGCGGAGGATGCCAATGTCCCTTCGTTTCTCCATAACCACCATGATGAGGGTGCTGGTGATATTGAAGGCGGCCACCAGGATGATGAAAACCAGGATGATGAACATGGCCACCTTTTCCTGCTGAAGCGCGTCGAAGAAGGCCCGCTGTCCTTCGTACCACGTTACCGCCTTGAGGCCTTGCTCGGTCCGGACCCGGTTGGCCACGGGTTGCGCCAAGAAGGGATCGGTAAGCCTCACATGGACGCCATCCACTCCGTCCCGTCCCGTGAGCCGTTGCGCCGTCTCGACATCCACGAAGGCGTAGAGGCTGTCAAAGTCCGACATCTGCGCTTGGGAAATGCCGCTCACCATGAGAAACATGGAGCGTCCCCGCGCCACGCCGAAGGGCGTCACCCGCTGCGCCTCCGTGATCACTTCTATCTCGCTGCCAATGGTGGCGTTGAGCCGGTGGGCAAGCAAATAGCCGAGGACAATCTCCCGGTCCCCGGGCAACTCCCCTCTCCCATGGGTCCGGCCCCGCGCGTCGGTGAGGTTCTCGGCGAGCTGGGTGACCCGCTGCTCCCGCTCGGGATCCACGCCAACAATAAAGGCCCCCGTGGCGCCTGATTCGCCGTGCTGCACCCGGGTGCGAAGGAGGGCTTCGATCTGCCTGATGGGCCCGGAGGCGATGATCTCGGGGTTGGCCGCCTCGATCTCCCGGATGAACCCGTCCACGTCCCGGATCTGGCCCCAGGGGTCCTGAACCGTGAGGTGGGCCCGATTGCCGATGATGGCGGCG